>DATNLP010000192.1:0-11141 GCA_035602795.1 Acidimicrobiales bacterium
CCCCCCCCCCCCCGTTCGAGCAGATCTCTCTTCGGGAGAGCTGGCCCAGGTCACCTCCCGGCTCGGTCAGCAGAGGGGCGCCGCGTCCTGAGATATCTTGACCGATCGGTACAAACTCCCGGAGGGCCGCCCCGGGCTGGCTGCCGGATGTCTCGAGGAGGGCTGCGTCAGGATGACCGTGACCGAGCCTGGCCGGTCGGCCGCACGAGCCGAGGTCGCCGAGCGATGGCGTCTTGGAGACGCATTTGTGCCGAAAGGCCGCTTCACCGATCCCGAGTTCGCCCGCCTGGAACTCGAGCGACTGTTCCCCAAGACCTGGCTCAATGCCTGTCGATTCGACGAGGTGGAGCGCGTCGGCGACTACGTTTCCTTTGAGATCGGCGACCAGTCGATCATCGTGGTCCGCACCGAGAAGGGGCTGCGGGCGTACTACAACGCGTGCAGGCACCGAGGGACGAGGTTGGTGCAAGGGCGCGGGAGGGTCGGAGAGTTCCGCTGCCCGTTTCACTCCTGGCGCTGGAACCTCGACGGTTCGATCAAGTACATCGCTGACGAGGGCAACTTCGATCAGCGTCCCGCCAACGAGCTCTGCCTCCCCGAGGTGAAGGTCGACACCTGGGGCGGCTGGATCTTCGTCAACTTCGATCCGAACTGCGAGCCCCTGCTCGACTATCTCGACCCGATACCCGCACGCCTGGAGGGCTACCGCCTCGAGGAGATGCGCGTCGCGTGGTACAAGTCGGTCGTCGTCCGAGCCAACTGGAAGACGGCCCTCGACGCGTTCGTCGAGAGCTGGCACACACCGGGTTCCCATCCCCAACTCCTTCGGCCAGACAAGCATACGGGCCCGCCGACGATCGCCGAGTGTGAGAAATACGGCAAGACCTTCAACGAGCTCTTCCGTTACCACTCCCGCCACGCCGACGTGTTCCGCTATGGCGGCGATGGTGACACCACCCGGCTCCGCCCCGAGTACGGGATGGACCCCAACGTCGTCTACGACAACGTCGTTTACAACCTGCGCGAGCTGCGCACGCTCTACCTGCAGTCCGACCTCGTGGCGGCCGCCGAGCTTCGTACCTTGCCAGAGGCTTATGGTCCCGATGGCAACGCCATCTACCAACAGCTGCGCAAGAAGCATGCTCGGGCCGCTGGCGTGAACTACCCCGAGCTGACCGAGGAACAGTTGAAGGGAGGCATGTACGACTGGCACGTCTTCCCCAACACCGTGCTGCTCGTCGACTTCGGCACTGCCATCGCCTACCGCACCCGCCCCTCCGTCAAGGACCCGGACATCTGCATTTTCGACATCCAAGGACTCTGGCTGCCCCCATCAGAGGGGATCGAGACGGCCCGGCCCGAATTCTACGAAGACTGGCGGGTGGCCGACCTCGGTCAGATCCTCGAGCAGGACTTCGCCAACATGTCCGAGGTCCAGATGGGCCTCCATTCCAATGGTTTCGACGGCTATCACCTCAACCGAGCCCAGGAGATGACGATCTGGAATTACCACCGCGCCATCGACGAGTTCCTTTTCGGTTGACGTCAGCTGTCGAGGGCACGACCACGGCCGTCAAGGCAAGTGCTCGTATGGCTAGGTTCTGTCCCAACTCTGTCCCAACAATTGAGTCCCAGCGCGTCCCGCTCAGTCCCACTGCGTCCCAAGGAGCCGGCCCGGGCACCTGCTGACCAGGACGGAGCGAGACAGTCCAGCCCGTCGCGCTCAGTCCCGCTACGTCCCAGGGAGCCGGCCCGGGCACCTGCTGACCAGGACGGAGCGAGACAGTCCGGGACCCAGTGGGACGGAGTGGGATTCCGTCGACCCACCTCGTAATGCGCAAGTCGTCGGTTCGAGTCCGACCTCAGGCTCCAAAATCAGCCCAACTCAGAGGCCTGTGCGTTTGAGAAACGGCTTCCGGCCGGTCAATCCGTCCCAACACCTGGCCCAACAACGCTTCGAGGTCGTAGTTTCGTGATACGATATTCGGGTCCTGGAGATCTACGACTCTGCTCGAAAACACGGAGTTAGCGATGACGACATTGAGCGTGCGATCGTGAACGCGCTTGTTTCGGCGGCGGATGACGAGGCCGGGTGCTCTACCTGGGCCCAGACCATGCGGGCAACCTCCTAGAGGTGGTTTCGGTCGAGCGCGAGGTAGGCGACGAGATTGTGATCCACGCAATGGCGATGCGCCACATGTACGAAGGTCTGCTCCTGGAAATAGATGAATCGGATGGCTGAAAAGAAGTCGAGGTCTTACGGGCGCTCCAAGACGGGGCAAGAGCTGACCGACGACGTCCTCGATCGACTGACTCGGGAGGCCGAAGCCGGACTCGACCTGTCCAAGATGCGCCGTCGACCCGGACGGCCAGCTATGGGTTCGGGACCCGCGGATGCGCTGCCAGTTCGCCTCGATCCGGAACTCCGCCGTGCTGTCGATGAGCGGGCGGCGGCGGAGCACACGACTTCATCCGAGATCGTGCGGGAGGCGCTGCGCCGCTATCTGAAGACGGGCTGATCGCCGCCTTCGAGAGGGAGGTCCAATAGCAGGTGGTTGAGAATTCGGGGACCAAGGAACTCGTCGTTGTGGATGCGCTTCGGGAGTGGTCGTGTGCGGAATGCACGGGCACTGGTGCCTTCTTGATCATGGGGGACACGGGTCCCCTCTGTCTGTCGTGCGCCGAACTCGACCATCTCGTCTTCCTGTCCAGGGGTGACGCCGCTCTCACCCGCAGGGCAAGAAACACCAGCACATTGTCCGCTGTCGTCGTTCGTTTCAGTCGCTCTCGGCGTCGATATGAACGTCAGGGCGTCCTGGTCGAAGTGCACGCATTGGAATGTGCCGAGGAGGAATGCCTCGCCGACGAGGAGGTCCGGTTACGTCGACGTGAGCGCGACCAAGAGCGGCGGGCTGAGCAGGACGTGGACTTCAAGGCCGCTTTCGCCTCCGCGATCCTGCGGCAGTTCCCCGGGTGCCCGAACGACCGAGCGCAAGAGGTGGCTGCGCACGCAGCTCAGCGCGGGAGCGGACGGGTCGGTCGCAGCGCTGCCGGCAGGGCGCTCGATCCAGAGGCTGTTCGCCTTGCCATGGTCGCTTCGGTCCGCCACGTCGACACCGGCTACGACAGTTTGCTCATGTCCGGCGTGGACCGCGTTCAGGCCAGGGCCATGGTCGAGAGTGCGGTAGAGCAGGTACTCGACGCCTGGTCGTCCTGACACCCTGTCCCAACACTGTCCCAACAATTGGGTCTCGCTCAGTCCCAGCCTGTCCCAGGAAGGCGGCTCAGGTATCTCGCGCCCAGGACCGAGAGGGACAGAACGGGACCCTGCGGGCCGTAGTGGGATTCCGTTGACCCACCTGGTAATGCGCAGGTCGTCGGTTCGAGTCCGACCTCAGGCTCCAAAACCGCAGGTCACGTGCTCATTCTCTCCGGTGGCGTGTCATGCTGGTCATGTGGGGCGGCCTTCGGGGACAATCACCTTTCTCTTCACTGACATCGAGGGGTCGACCCAGCTCTGGGAACAGGCATCCGACGCGATGCGCGGCGCGCTCGAGCGCCACGACGCCATCGTCTCAGCAGCGATAACCACGCACGAAGGCTCGGTCTTCTCCACTGGCGGAGACGGGTTTCGCCGCCGTCTTTCGGCGCGCCGATCAGGCTCTGGCGGCAGCTATCGACGCCCAGCTCGGTTTGGTTGACGAGCCCTGGCCTGCAGGAGCGCCGATCAGGGCTCGTATGGGCCTCCACACTGGCGAGGCATCCGAGCGGGACGGCGACTACTTCGGGCCCGCACTGAACCGCACGGCACGCCTAATGGCGATCGCTCATGGCAACCAGGTGGTGTGTTCGGCCGTCACCCGTTTGATCGTCTCGGATCATCTTCCCGCAGATTGGGAGTTTCGGGACCTAGGGGAGCACCGCTTACGCGACCTGGCCGAACCGGTACATGTATTCCAGCTCGTGCGCCCTGGGCTCCCGAGTGACTTTCCGCCCCTACGTTCGCTCGACCGCCTTCCCGGGAATCTCCCAGCCCAAACGACCGCGTTCATCGGGCGGGAGAAGGAGCTCGCCGAGGTGATCGAGACGTTCGCCGCTACGCGCCTCGTGACGCTGTGCGGCGTCGGTGGCGTTGGCAAGACCCGATTGGCCCTGCAGGCGGCGGCGGAGTCCGTCCCCGGCTACCCGCACGGCGCCTGGCTCGTCGAGTTGGCCGGTGTCGGTAGCCCAGATGACGTCGACGAGGCCGTGGCAGGCGCGCTGGGCATCCAATCCCCGCCCGGTGTACCCACCCTCACGTCGGTACTCCAGTTCCTGCGCGACAAGTCGCTGTTGCTCGTCCTGGACAATTGCGAGCACGTGCTCGCACCGGTGTCCGGCTTCGTGGACGCCGCGCTGCAGGCGGCACTGGGGCTCCGCGTACTGGCCACGAGTCGGGAGGGTCTCGTCGTCCCGGGCGAGAGGGTGCTGATGGTGCCTCCGCTGCGGGTTCCCGGCACCGGTACGTCGACAGAGGAGATCTTGGAGTCGGAGTCGGTGCGTCTCTTCGTCGATCGCGCTCGGGAGTCCAATTCGGCGTTCACAAGTGAGAATGAGGACGCACCGGCCCTGATGGAACTGTGCCGACGACTCGACGGCATCCCGCTGGCCATTGAGCTGGCGGCAGCGCGGGTCGGCAGCATGACGCCCGTCGAGATCACCGGCCGTTTGGCCCAGAGGTTCAAGTTGCTGACCCGCGGAAGGCGAACCGTGGCGACCCGGCAACAGACGCTAAGAAACACGATCGACTGGTCCTATGACCTCTTGCATGACTCTGAACGACGCGTACTCCGCCGACTGTCCGTCTTCGCAGGTGGTTTCGGGCTCGAGGCGGCCGAGTCGGTGGTCGCCGGCGACGATATCGACCCTCTTGACGTCGTGGATCTGCTCGCCCGTGTGGTCGAAAAGTCGCTCGTCGTCGCCGAACGTCAGTCGGGTGTAACGCGCTACCGGCTTCTCGAGACGGTGCGCGATTACGCGTGGGAACGGCTGGAGGAAGCGGGCGAGACCGATCAAGCTGCCCAGCGCCACGCGCGCCACTTCGTCGCCGCGGCCGAGGCGGCCGGTGACGGGCTGGAAGGACCAGACGAGCGGATGTGGCGGGCGCGCATCGAAGCGGACATGGAGAACTTCCGCGTCGCATTGCGTTGGTCGATTGCCAACGGTGACGTGGACTCGGCCTTGGGAGAGATCTATGCCCTCTCCAACGTCTACGCCTTGAACGCATCGCCCTTCGGCCTGTTGGTGCTGGAGGCGGCCGAACTGCCGCAGGCGGTCGGTCATCCTCTTCGCGCGGCTGCCCTCGCCTGTGCCGCGATGACGTTGGCAATACAGAGTGACGTCGAGGCGGCTTCCGTGTACGTGCGCGAGACGGAGGCTGAGCTGGCTTCGCTCGGCGGCTCACCGGACAGTGCCAAGTTTCGTTGCCGGGTCCGCGGGTGCCTGACCACGCCGGTGGCGTACAGCGGCGATGCCGACCACCTCCGCGCCCTCGCCCGGGCCGAGCTCGAGGACGGCCGACAGATCGGTGACAAGCACGAGGTGCTGCGCGCACTCATCCTTTTGTCTTCGGTCCTTGGGGAGGATGAGCAAGCAGAAGCGGTGCGCTCGGGCGAGGAGGCGCTCTTGCTCGCCGAGGAGCTTCGCGTCCCGTCCTATGAGGCATGGGCGCCGATGATGCTGGCCCCGCGGCTCGCTTCCACGGACCCGGCAAGAGCGGAAACGCTTCTGGAGCACGCGCGGGAGGCGGCCGGCCTCGTGGAGAACCAGTGGGCGATACGCATGGCGGAACAGTCGCTCGCCCAGGTGCAGGCAATCCAAGGGAACTACCGGGCAGCCGGCAAGACGATGCTTTCGGTCGCTGACTTCTCGCTCTCCGTCGGAGACGACGGGGCCACACAGAGCGTCGTCACCATTTTGGCGACTCTCCTGGCCGTCCTGCACGATGACGAGGCCGCCTTGCTCGTCGATGGGTGGGCCGAGGCGCACGGCTACGACGCGCAACTTGGCGCGCAGAACGTCACCATGATCCCCTTCGGCAGCCCGTCCTACCTGGCGCTGAAGAATCGGCAGACGACGGAATCTCTCGACGAGGTCACACGGCAAGCACATGCGATGGACTCAACGAAGGTCGTCGCGTTCGCGGCCGAGCGGCTCGTGGACGACCTGCCGGATAAGTCCAGAGGGGCGCAGTCGTAGGAGCTGTCGCCTGGTCACGTGCCAGAGGTGTCAAACCTTCTTGTCCCAACTCCAGTCGCAACAATTGGTCCCTGATCGGCTGGGGTC
This sequence comes from Acidimicrobiales bacterium, assembly GCA_035602795.1. Classification (GTDB taxonomy): domain Bacteria; phylum Actinomycetota; class Acidimicrobiia; order Acidimicrobiales; family RAAP-2; genus Bog-473. The sequence goes on from DATNLP010000192.1 coordinate 6,325, forward strand.
GGTCGCATAGGCGAACAGCTCTCCGGCTGGGCATTGGATCGCGTCGCTGACCGTAATCGGGGGCATCTATCGACTCGCGGCAACGAGGTCCGAGTAGCGCGCCAGGTAGAGGGGCCAACCGCCACCACTATCGACACCGTCGCGGAGAGATTCCCACCCTGGCCCGTGGCGTTCGAGATGGCGGTGCTCGAGTTCGAGGCGTGTCCGTTCCGGGGTCTCGGCGACAAATCGGACCTCGACCTCGCTCGAATTGCTCTGGTTTGATTCGAGTTGCCACTCCGGACTGATGTCCCAACTGAACACGACCCGGTCGGGGGGTTCGTAGGCGAGGACTCGGGCCCATCTGCACTCGGTCCCATCGGCGGCACGGTCGTAGATGTGGCCGCCGACCTTCGGCTCGAATCGCGTTTCGGTGATGTCGGCGCCAAGCAGGTTGTGCTCTGGAGGCTTGAAGTCACCGAAGCGATCGACAAAAGCGGCAAAGGCATCTCCGATGGATGCGTCCACCACGATCTGACGGCGGACAACGGCGTCAGCGGGCACGGGCTTTCCTCTCTTTCTGTGATTGTTCGACCAGGTCCTCGTATCCGCTCAGCGCTCGCTCCCAAAAGGTGTCCAGCTGATCGCGCAGAGCAAGAATTCCGGCCTCATTGAGGTGATAGATCCGCCGGGTCCCAGCTGCCTGCTCGGCGACGAGTCCCGCATCCTTCAGCACCTTGAGGTGCTGGGAGACGGCCGAACGGCTGACCGGCAGGCGGCTGGCGAGATCCCCGACCGCCCTCGGACTCTTGCTCAGCTGCAGAACGATCGCTCGACGAGTCCGGTCCCCAAGCGCGTCCCACACCACTTCGTCTTGGTCAGTAGCCACTAACCGTTAGTTCAACCTAACGGATAGCGGCTGTCAAGCCCCCGGACGGAGAGGGACGGCATGGGACCCGGCGGGAGAGCGTGGAATTCCGTCGATCGACCTCGTAATGCGGCTGTCGTCCGTTCGAGTCCGACCTCAGGCTCCAGGACCTGCGTCAGACGGCCGAATTGGACCTGCTCAGAAGCACCGCCCGCTATGCCATCCCGACGATGGGCTCGTTGAGGGGCTTGCCGCCCTGGGACCCGTAGAAGCCGGCATCGCCGTAGTTGAAGATGCCGCCGTCCGAGGCCACCTCCCAGTAGCCCTGCCCGTCGGATGTGGTCGCTATGCCGACGATCGGTTTGTTGAGGGGCTTGCCCCCCTGGGACCCGAAGAATCCTGTGTCGCCGTAGTTGAAGATGCCGCCGTCCGACGCCACCTCCCAGTAGCCGTGCCCGTCGGCGCTGGTGGCAATGCCGACCACCGGCTTGTTGAGGGGCTTGCCGCCCTGCGACCCCAAGAAGGGTGCGTCGAACCCGAAGATGCCGCCGTCGGAGGCCACCTCCCAGTAGCCCCAGGTTTGCACCGTGTTCGACGTGCCTTGAGGGCCGGTGCCGAAGCCTTGCGGGCCGGTGCCGAAGACATCGGTGGCGGCGACTTTGAAGCTATAGGTGTCACCGATGGTCGCGGACAGGCTGAAGGTCGGGGCCGACGAATTGGTGTCGATCGGGGCCTGCGTGACCCCGTTGACGATGGGCGTAACGACGTAGCTGGTTGCGTACATCGGCGTCGGGGGCGCCTGCCAGGTGACGGTCACTACCGCGCCGCCGGACGTCGTGGCCCTCACAGCGGTGGGTGCCGGCAAGGTGTCGGCCAGGGCGAGGCCTGAGGCACCATCGAGGCCCGTCGACGCGCCGGTAAGGACGTACGCGGGAACCGGCGAGCCCGAGGTTGCGAGTTGCGACGCGGAAAAGCCGTCCAACAGGTCGGAACCAGTAGTGACCCATAGCGTTCCGTCGTGGTCGAACTGCATGCCATAGGCGCATTCGAGGTCGCCCGAGCTGATCGTCACGTTCGGCGTCGGCGAACCGCCCGCCGCCAGCTGGGCCTGCGTGTACTCGGCCACCACGGGTGTGCTGGAGCAGTTGCCAGTCCACAGGTTGCCCTCGGCATCGAAAGTAAGCCCCGAGACGTTGTCCACGCCCGAGCCGGTGATCGCCACAGTGGGCGTCGGCGTGCTGGTTCCGCAGCCGCAGTTGAGTTGTGCCGGCGTGAACTCGGACAGCTGCGAACTGCCGTAGTTGGCCGCCCACAAGTTGCCGGCACCGTCGAACGCGATTTCCACCACGTCCTCGAGCGAGCCGTTGTCGTTGAGGAGGGTGGCGGCCGGGGTCGGCGAGCCCGAGGTGGCCAACTGGGAGGGCGTGTACTCCACCAAGGTCGAGTCGTTGTCGTTCGCCACCCACAAATCGCCGCTGCTATCGAACGCCAAGCCGGCCGGTCCGCTCAAGACGCCAGGTCCACTGCCGTCACTGCTGATCGTGACGTTGGGGGTGGGAGTCCCGGTGGCAGCCAGTTGGGCGGCGGTGAATTCGACCACGGTGCTTGCTGCGTTGTTGGCCACCCACAGGTCACCGTTCGCGTCGAAGACCTGGCCGTCTGGTCCGTCGATAGAGCTGGAACTGGAACCAATCGTAGCGTTCGGTGCGACATTCCCGTTCGAGGACAGCGGGTAGCTGGTGACGGTGTTCGTCGCCGCGCCGTTCCCCACGTAGATCCCGAGGGGAGCTGGAGCCGCGGTGGCGCTGGGCACGGCGACCCCTAGGACGGCCAGGGTAGTGCCGGCGACGAGGCACAGGGCCAGCACCCCTTGCACTCCACCACGAGTCCGGCGTTCGGTTCCGTTAAGTCGCGTCATGATGTCTCCGTGGTTCATCCCCAGCGCCCGCCCAACGGTACGGACGCCCCAATTTGGGCACAGCCTGACACATGCGGGGCGGGCCGTTTTAGAGGATTTGGTCCCGGTTCGTTTCGCCACGGTCGGTCTCAGTGAGGCCTTTCGTCGCAGGCCGTATCCGTCCAACCTCGGATCGGTACTTCAGCCGCCCACGGCAGGAGTCCGGATCGACCGGAGAAAGGCCGGAGCGACGATCGAGGACGCCGCCGGCTCGATCCCGGTCGCTTTGTCGAATTGAGCCCTTGCCTCGACTCCTCACCGGCGCTCGTCGTCCAGCGGGGCGGTCACCCCCGGTCAACCAACGCCGTGTCTGAACACGATGCTCATCCGGGGGCCCGACGCCTTCACCTTCGGGACGCTGTGCTCGAAGCGGCGCTGCGTCTGGCCACCGGTGACGAGAAGGTCGCCACGACCGAGCCGGAAGGCGCGGGACCTTCCACCTCCCAGCGGGCGCAGCCGGAACGTGCGTGACTCACCGAGCGAAACGAGCGCCACTACGGGATCCACGATCTCGGGGGGTATGCGGTCGCGGTGCCAGGCGACGCTGTCGGCGCCATCGCGGTAGAGATTGATTCCCACCGAGTCGAACCGGACTTCGTAGAGCGCGGACAACGACGCACGAGCATCCTCGAGCCACTGGCACCCAACCGCAGCCTGCTCGTCGATCCTCTGCCAGGAGGTGAGCCGTGGTTCGTCGACCTGCCGGTCGTACATCCAGCGACGCCTCTGGCTCCAGGCGACGTCGCGTAGCAGGTCCTCGAACGCCCGGTCCGAGCCCGACATCCAGCGCGGGCAGTGGTCCACCCAGGAGTCCCCGTCGAGCTGAGTTCGCTCGAGGCCACCGAACGACACGTCGACGACGGTGGTCTGGTCTGCCCAGAGCGACGGCTGCCAGGCGACGGCTGGTGCGGTCGGGGTACTGCCCACACTGACAGTTGTACCGGGAGCGCTCGTTCAACCGATCGAGGGCCTCGCCAACAGGTGCTCTCGAAGACCGGAACGGGTGCACGGCATGCAGAATGGCGCGAAACCACGACGACCGTGGAACCGTCCCCGATGTTGTCCCAACAATCGGGTCCCGTCCCGAGTTGAATCCCGGTGCGTCTCGTAGTGCCAGTGAGCCCAACCCGAGGCGTGGGCCCGATCGCGGGTGGAGCGGGTGGCCGGGATGACCATGATCTTGGAGGAGGCCCAGCCGTGCTCACGCGGGAGGCGGCGGCGCTGCAGCGCCAAGGAAAGGCCCCGGCAGACCGAGATCGCCTCAGTAGACCCGCTAGCCACACCCCTATTGGACGAAAGGGGTGTAGTCACCTACTGAAGCGTCCGATAACTTCCGCAGACGGATGCGTGCCTGTCATGCGCACGAGGGGGCCACAATGCGGCGCAACACGAGCTGGGCGATCGCGGGGGCGGCCGCCGTCCTCTTCTTCCTGGCGACGCTGCCTGCGGCAGCGAATGCGGCGACACCCCATGCCGTGGTGGTGGCGCCCGCGTCGTCGCCCGCCTTCGTCCCTGACGCCGCATGCGGCACCGGGACCCCCGCTTACAACTACGAGGGGAGCGGCGACGCGGCGGACCCCCAAGTCGTCTACTCGGGGGGCACCTACTACGCGTTCACGACCGGCAACGCCCTCGGCAACAACATCGCGGCCCTCGTTTCCTCCTCACCGGACTCGGGGTTCGGTCCCTACACGGGGAGGTGTTACGGCTCGACCGCCTTGCCCGATCCCTCGTCGTGGGAGCAACCCAACACCCAGACGTCGCCCGGCGTCTTCCAGTACGACGGGCACTGGGTGATGTTCTACGACGCGGCCCAGGCCGGCCACAGTAGCGATACCGGGTACGACTGCCTCGCCGTAGCGACGGCGGGAGCAATTTCTCCGACGGACGTGCAGTTCGGTGACCTCGCTGATGCTCCGCTCGAGTGCCAGTCGACCGGCTCCATCGACCCCGAGCCCTTCGTCGACCCGAGCACGGGCCTGGCGTATCTCGTCTGGAAGCAGAACGACGGCG
>DATNLP010000194.1:0-12488 GCA_035602795.1 Acidimicrobiales bacterium
CCTGCTCAGCGACGTTCGACGCCTACGTCCGTGGGCTGACCACCGAGGAGGATCAATGAGCGATCGCATCTTGAAAGTCCCTCATGTGGTCAAGGGCCGATTGGTCGAGGGCGCCGATATCGAGCATCTTTCGCGAGATACCGGGTCTCGATTCGCTACGCCTCAACTCGATCTCAGCAACCTGGTGTGGTCAAGAACCGAGCCAGGCCCCGCATTTGATGTCCCTTTGACCGAAATCATGGACCTCTTGGTTGAGACTGGTCTTAGGTTGGATGCTGGAAATCAGTACTTGAAAGAGGCGCTCGAAGCGCTAGCTCCCGTGAGTACGCTTTCGGCTCCGACCCTTCGCAATTGCTTCGAAAGCCTGCCTCGCTTTTTCAATCGGGAGGCCCTTGAGTTTCAGGCCGATCAAGGCGGGCTGGGTTCTGTAGATAGTTGGCGTCAGGTATCCGGCCCAGATCGCAGCACGCACTGGGTGAGAGGATTTCCACCTCGCCTGGTGCACATCCTTCCAGGAAACACACCGATGACTGCAGCCACCACGATCATTACCGGGGCATTGACGAAGGGGGTGCACCTGCTCAAGATGGCTAGCAACGAGCTGTTTAGTGCTACCGCCGTTCTTCGGACGATGGCAGATATCGACCCGGATCATCCGGTTGTGCACTCTTTCTCTGCTGTGTACTGGCGCGGGGGTGACGAGCAAGTGGAGTCGGTGATCTACCGGCCGCAATTCTTCGACAAGCTGGTTGCGTGGGGTGGAGAGGCCAGCATTCGCCACGCTCTCAAGTACATCGGACCCGGATTCGAGCTGGTCACCTACGACCCGAAGAGTTCGGTATCGGTCATCGGAAAAGAGGCGTTTGCTAGCGATCAAGTGCTTCGTGAGGTCGCTGACCGCGCCGCCGCCGATGCCACCGTCTTTGAGCAGGATGCGTGCGTCGCCTCTAGATTTCATTTCGTTGAGAGCTCCGTCGACGATGCTGACCGTTACGGGCAGATGCTGGCCGAGGCACTGCCGAAAGAGCGACCATTTGCCAGCGCCGGCGGCACCCACCCGACTCCATCGGACATTCGAGAGGTCGTTGACGTGTTGCGGGACCTTGAACCGGAGTACCGAGTCTGGGGCGACTATTCGGGAGCCGGACTCGTGGTCCGTTCGGATGAGCCGGTTGATTTCTTCCCGGATGCAAGGACCGTGAACATCGTACCTGTCGGCTCGCTCTTGGACGTGGCTCGGTTTGCCACAGTGGCGACTCAGACGGTGTCAATGTTTCCCATCGAACGCGCCGTGCAAATCCGAGATGCGTTAGCAAGTGCTGGCGTTCAACAAATATCCAATCTCGGGCAAGCTGGCCATGGCTTGCCCGGACTTCCGCATGATGGAATGTTGCCGATGCCTCGTCTTCTTCGGTGGGTGGTGCAGTCAGATTGATGAGCGCCCAAGATCCCTCAGTGCGAACGTTCCGTCGGGGCCTGTGGCTGACGACCTTTAGCTCGAAACCGGGTCCAGGTGATCTGGACCTTTTCGAAAGAACGGCCGATATCGCTCGTCGAGCCGAAGCGGCTGGATTCGACGCCCTCTTCGTGATGGACCACTTCATCCAGCTTCCGCACTTTGGGCCCAGCAATGATCCCATGCCTGAGGCTTATACGATGCTCTCGGGCTTGGCGGCTCGTACCGAACGGATGAAGTTGGGTGCGCTTGTCACCGGTGTTACATATCGAAACCCAGCACTGCTAGCCAAGACGGTCACGACCTTGGACGTGATATCGGGTGGTCGGGCCATTCTTGGGATCGGCGGTGCATGGTTCCAACCGGATCACGACACGTTCGGGTACGAATTTCCGCCGGCTGCTCAACGGCTCGGCAGACTTGAGGAGACTTTGGAGATCTGCCGAGGGATGTTTTCCGGAGCCGAGACGTCGTTCGAGGGGAAGTGGCACAGAACAGCAGGGGTTACGAACTACCCTGCGCCATTGACACCAGGTGGTCCTCCCATCCTCATCGGCGGGGGCGGTGAAAAAAAGACGTTGCGCCTCGTAGCCAAGTATGCCGACGCGTGGAACTTGACCTTGATGTCTCCAGAGGACACCCGACACAAGATCGAGGTCCTGGAGAAACACTGCAACGAGACCGATCGGGATGCGAGCACTATCACCAAGACGTTCGCTGGATCCCTGGTAGTAGCAGATTCCGACCAAGAAGCACAGCGGTGGAAAGATGCTGTCCTCCAGGAGCGGTGTGTGGTACCTAGTGTTCGACCCATCATTGCGACCCAGTTCATTGCTGGCGGTGCCGAGCGGGTCACCGAACAGATAGGCAAGTATCTCGATGTAGGAATGGACTCCGTCGTGATGCACATTCCTGAGACCGACCCTGAAGCCATTGAGCGTACGGGAGCAGTGCTGAGGTTGGCTCTCCCAGATTGACTTACCTTGCCGTTGGAGACATCACAGATGTTGCCGTCGGGACCGTCTGACCCCACAGCCTACCGAAACGTGCCTCAAGCTCCCAGACCATGAACCGGAGCTGGAAGCACATTTCTGATCGCAGACATCTCAACTCGGCGGCTGCAATTCTTTCGGAACGGTGAACCTGAGCGCGTTCGTGGCTGAGGTTGATGATGCCTAGCCCACCATTTAGCTCGTAACGAGCATTGATCGAGAAGACGGGCGCCAGCGGGCGGTGTTAGGGGTAGGACAGTTGGGATCCAGATCCATCCATCCGTCTTACAGTTGCGAGAGTGAACGCTCACTAGCTAGATTGGATTACATTCCACCGACGGGAATCTTGTCCTGTCGGACGTTGTCCAGCCAGCCCCCCCCCGCTGGCGGACTTGCTAGGGCCGGCGACCCCCCTGCGGGTCCTAGCTGCTGGCCCCCCGGGGGTCGGGCGGCAGAAGCGCCATCCGACCCCCACAGGGGTCGAGGCATGGTGAACCTCCCAAGGCGATCCGCGAGAGGCGCTGGCAGACCTTCGAAGGAGTCCCGACCTGCAGTCGTGACAACTCGCAGACTGATCTGAGCTGCGCCCCCGAGCAATTTCCCGTGATTTAGACGTATTCGCTTTGGTCCTGTCAACTACTGTTCGCGGAAGCCATGGCGGTTCAGGATCTCTCCCTACGAAAGCGCCAAGCGTGAAGGCTCGTGTCGCAAGAGACGCGCGTTGGGTTACGCAACTGCGCCCAACATCCGAAGCCCGAACTTTCGCTGTCGACCCAAAAAACGTTTAGTCCCGCTGATGGCGCCGGACTCCTCGTTTCAACACCGTGGCTGGGCCGTTTACACGAATCTGACACGCGAGGCGATTTTCGGCTAGATCCCGACCAGAGTTGCGAAGACGATCAACCTCTGCCTTCTGAGGCTCCGACAGGTTGCTCGCGCCTGCTATCACTGTAACCAAGCAAACGGTGCATTGTCCTTGACCGTGGCAAATCGAGGGCCACTTCCAACCGGCTCTTTCGGCGGCGTCGAGGAGAGACTCATCTGGACCTACCTCGATCTTGATTTCCAGCGGTTCGACTCGCACGGAACCGCCTTCAAATCGATGGGTGGCTTTTGGTTCCGTCACTTCTCAGCCTGAATCGAGGCAGTCTGTTGGACAGGTGCCACCGTCGCGCCTTTGTCAGAGGTCACGCATCTTGGTATCGCGTTAAATACTGGTCTATGACCTTGTGGTATCGGGCGATTAGCTGTTCCTGGTAACCCGATATCCGGGTCTTTTGGAGGCTGGTGGAGTGGAGGCCGCGTTGTACTTTTTCCAAGTTTGAGAAGTCCTGATGAAGGATTGGGCCCCAAGTTTGACGGCGCTCATCGGGATCTCGACTGTAGGGGATTTCAACCGGCTGAGCCTTTTCATAGGATTCGTCGGGAAAACGTAGGCTCAATACCTCGAACACGCTTGCGTCAGGGTCGAGTCCCCAAGGACGAAAACGAAAGCCGAAAACTTCGCCCGGAATGATACCGAGGACGAGGTTGGGAAACACGTGCCATTCGTGCTGGTCCCAGTATTGGCTCTCCGAGAATCTGCTGTCGTCGTAATTCAGCGCAATCGCCCGTTCCTTGCCCATTTCGATCAGGACATCTCGAAGCGGCCGACCCTCAAGGTCCTCGATCCCGTCCGCGATACGCCGTAACCGATCGACCTGGGCCTTTGGCAACTTTGCCAGCCCAATGAGGTTGGGGACCATTTCATCGAGTATTTCGCTTTCGTCTTCGATCTCAATGCGCGCCGTCGGACGCCCCATGGGCACGATCATGCGGCCATGTTCTCCGAAGCCATCAAACATCGCGTATGTACCGTCAGATGCGAGAACTGCCTGAGGATGCGTTCCGAAGATGTGATAACTCTCGATGAACGCTTCCACGCCCACCTTCCAGTTTGCCGGAACAATGGTCGATCGGAGCGACACATAACGCATGTCCTCCATCCGATAGGCATCTGTGCGCTCCGCTACCGGCGCGATCCACTCCTCAAATGGAATGCCATCCGGATCGGGATTGATGAAGACGAATCCAGCCCAAGTAGCGACGGCACATTCCGGTAGTCTCAGATCCGCAAGGTCCGGATCTCCAAAATCACCTGGATCCAGTATTTCCCGGCATGTCCCATCAAGCTCCCAACACCAAGCGTGAAACGAGCATCGAAACTCGGTCGCAGTGCCACGACCTTGCTTGAGCTGGGTTCCTCGATGCAGGCAGGCGTTTGGGTACGCCTTGATTGTTCCGGAACTTGACCTGATGACGACATAGGACTGATCGGCGATGATGTATTCGACGAAGTCTCCGACGTCTTCGACCTCTTCTTCCCGGCAGGCCATTTGCCAAACGTGTCCCCAGAGGTTTCGGGCCTCTGCGAGTGCGAAATCTGAAGACGTGTACCGATCCGTCGACAATCTGGATGGAGTACCGACGAAGGCTGGGCGTTCTTGAGTCACACTTGAGATTAGATCAGAACCCGAGACCATGCCAAGTGGCTGCTCACTCACTTATACCCGCCGCCGGCAGACCCTGGCGACTGGCCAGGTTCCGATCCAAGGCCGCGTTGGCGGGGGCGAGCATGCCGTCGGGACACAGTCCACAGGTGCGTAGAAGTGGCTGCCGATTCCGTTTTTCGGCCGAGACACGAGGCTGCCGCGATCATCGGGGACCCATAGGGCGGCTCATCGATTCGACCGATCTATCTGCATTTCGACGGCGGGACTATCTCAGCGGACAGGCGCACCGGTTTTGTCTGCTACCTCGTTCTCTTCGACGTCCGGAGCCAACTCGATCAGCCATAAGCCGTCAGCACGAACGTCAATCACGGCCAGATCGGTAATGATCCGATGCACTACCCGTTGGCCAGTTAGCGGCAGGGTGCATTCGGCCACGATCTTTGGCGAGCCGTCTTTGGCAACGTGTTCCATCATCACGATAACCCGCTGGGCGCCGTGCACCAGATCCATCGCCCCGCCCATCCCTTTGACCACGCTGCCTGGGATCATCCAGTTGGCGAGATCTCCTTCGGCGGACACCTGCATCGCGCCAAGGACGGCAAGGTCGATATGGCCGCCTCGTATCATGCCGAACGATAGCGATGAGTCGAAGAAGGAACCGCCAGGCTGAATGGTCACGGTCTCCTTGCCGGCATTGATGAGATCCGGATCCTGATCCCCCGCAAAGGGATATGGTCCGATGCCGAGTATTCCGTTCTCACTTTGCAGCACGACACTTCGGTCGGCGGGAATGAACTCAGGGATGGTTGTCGGAAGTCCGATGCCCAGGTTGACGTAATCGCCATCCCTGAGCTCGTGGGCGACCCGGCGGGCGAGCTGGGATCTGGTCAGCGCCACTAGTTCCTCGAGTCCGGGACGGGACGGACAGTCAGTTTCTCAATTTGCTTCTTGCTCGGATCAGCTGCCCGCACAATTCGCTGGACGAAGATCCCAGGGAGATGCACATAGTCGGGGTCCATGGCTCCCGGCCCGACCAGCGTCTCAACCTCAGCGATCGTCACCTTGCCAGCCATAGCGCACAATGGATTGAAGTTGCGAGTTGATGAGTGGAACACGAGGTTGCCCTCGGAGTCGCCGAAAGTGGCGCGCACGAGGGCGAAATCGGTAACGATCGCCTCCTCTAGGATGTACTGGCGCGTTCCGAAGGTTCGGACCTCTTTGGGTGGTGAACTAAGCACCACCGATCCGTCAACCCCATAACGCCATGGAAGGCCTCCGTATTCAATGAGGGTCCCGACGCCGGCCGGTGTGTAAAAGGCCGGGATGCCACATCCTCCGGCGCGCAGTCGTTCTGCCAGGGTGCCCTGGGAAATCAGTTCGACCTCGAGCTCGCCCTTCAGGAATTGGTTGGCGAACTCGCGGTTTTCACCTACGTACGAGCTCGTCATTTTGCTGATGCGTTGCTTGGCGAGCAACAATCCGAGGCCGCCATCATCGATCCCGCAGTTGTTCGACACGACTTTGAGGTCCTTAGTGCCGGCATCGAGCAGGGCGGAGATCAAGTCAGTGGGAACGCCGCAGAGGCCGAAACCCCCGACCGAAAGAGTAGCACCATCCTCGATGTCGGCTACCGCAGCGCGGGAGGATTCGAACACCTTGTTCATGGTTGCCCTCTCTCTTTCGGACCGCACCGAATTCGATACTTCGGCAAAGTGTCAAGTACACACACACGCAACTCATTGGTCGCCTCTGGCGAGTATGGCCCCAACCACTCGCGAAGGGCTCGGTCGCCCGAGCTCGGCTACCAGCCAAGCGCTTGCGTCCGCGACCGCGCGAATGTCGACCCCGGTCTCAATGCCAAGGCCATTCAGTTGGAACAGGAGGTCTTCTGACGCAAGATTTCCTGTCGCGCGCCGTGCAAACGGACAACCTCCCAAACCACCGGCGCTGGCATCGATTGTGGTGACCCCCTGCTGTAGAGACGCGAGAGCATTTGCGAGTGCCTGCCCGTAGGTGTCGTGGAAGTGCATCGCAAGTTGCTGAAGTTCAACACCTACACTCAGCACGGCGCTGATGACCTCGACCACCTGACCTGGGGTTGCAACGCCTATCGTGTCGCCGATGCTGAGTTCGCCGCACCCCAGTTGAAACAGGCGGTGAGCCAGAACAGCCACCCGCTCAGCGGAAACCGCACCCTCCCATGGGTCACCGAAGCACATCGACAAATATCCCCGCACAGACAGACCCTCCGACAAAGCTCGTTCGACCACCGGCTTGAACGTTTCGATCGACTCGTCTACGGACATGTTGAGGTTTCGCTGTGCGAAAGTTTCAGTGGCACTGGCAAACACCGCCACATGCCGAACGCCGCAACTCAAAGCACGGTCGAGTCCGCGCTGATTGGGTACGAGTGCCGCCACCCTTTCCAGATCGGAGGAGGCGAGACGCTTCAGGACAGACTCGGCATCAGCGAGTTGGGGGACCGATTTCGGGTTGACAAAACTCGTTGCCTCGACCCTGGTAAATCCAGCTTGGAAAAGGCGGCGGATGAGCTCAGCCTTCAGCTCGGTATCCAGGATTTGGGACTCGTTCTGCAACCCATCCCGAGGACCTACTTCATAGACCGTGACTCGACGCGGAAGTCCAGCAAGAGCCGTCGGACTCAAATCGCTGATCATGCCCGACAGCTACTCATTCGATCGAGGAAGCGCTCCCAGCGCCGCTCCATCTGTTCAAACGTGTCTTCGAGACCTGTCGGAGGAAGGACGAGTCTTTGTACGCCGAGCTCGACGAGTTGGTTGACATCTCCGGAGTTACGAGGGGCGATTGTTGTAATTTGGATGTCATCGGGGTTACGGTTCGCTAAAGTCGCTTCTCTTCGCATCGTTTCAAGCAACGGGTCGAGCGCACTCGCCTTGTTGGCCATTGGAAAGTAACCGTCGCCTCGCCGCCCCGCTCGGCGACACGCGGCTTGTGAAGACCCGCCGATGACAACGAAGACGCCACTGCTTCGCGCCGGCTTCGGATACATCTTTACCGGGGGAAGGTCAATAGTCGTTCCCGTGTGGGAAGATATGGGGTCGCGCCAAAGCGTGCGCATGATGTCCAGGGCGTCGTCGGCTCTTCGACCCCGCTCCTCGAATGGCATGCCTAAGGCTTCAAACTCCTCCCGCAGCCAACCCACCCCCAAGCCAAGGAGTACGCGACCTCGCTAAGTCTGTCCAAGGTCGCTGCTTCTTTCGCCAGGATCACGGGGTTCCGCTGAGGAAGGATTATCACGCCCGTACCCAATTTGATCGTGCGTGTCGCCGCCGCCGCCATGGCGAGGCTTATCAATGGATCGCTCAAGGGAGCCGTGTCGTCAACCGACGTAGTTCCATTTCGGCTGTAGGGGTATTTCGACCTATGCTCGACGGGCCACACGACGTGCTCGGTCATCCACAGGGAGTCGAAACCCAGCCGTTCCGCTGACTGAGCGGCGGCTACGAGGAATTCACCATCGATTGATCCTTGTGATGGCCCTAGATAGACGCCGAACTGCACTCGTTAACCCCCAAGCACCGCCGATGAGGAGAGTATACACTCACTTAGTTATCGAGTGGGATGTGTCGGTGGAACCACAACAGGCGACCGGGTGTTGGGCTGTGCAAGAGCGAGGCCCCTTGGCCATCGCAACCTTCACGCGGCCCCCCCGCAACTTGATGCACCTCTTGGGAATCGCGGAGCTCGACCTATTGGCTCAAGAAGTGGGAGCCCGCAGTGACATCAGCGTCCTCGTCTTGTACGGGGGGCTGCCCGGTTACTTCGTCGGCCATGCCGATCTCGATGATCTTCTGGATCTCGCGAAGGGTCATGAAGCGACCGGCGACCCTAAGAGCTGGCGCCGGACACTGGCAACGCTCGAAGCCATGCCTCAACCCGTGATTGCCGCCATCGACGGTCAAGCATGGGGAGGAGGTTTGGAATTGGCACTCGCCTGTACCGTGCGGGTTGCATCTTCCTCTGCACGGGTCGGACTACCAGAGGTCACCGTCGGAACTATTCCGGGCGGTGGAGGAACTCAGCGCTTGCCCCGTCTGATCGGGCCTGGACGTGCGGCCGAACTGATCTTGTCTGGACGAATCCTATCAGGCGATGAAGCTTATGCCCTTGGTGTGGTGGAAAAGCTGTTTCGAGAGGAGCAGTTTCTGGATGAGGTTTTGGAGTGGGCCGGGCAGATCGCGCAGCGTCCTCGAAATGCCATTGTGGCGGCGAAACGCGCTGATCGACGGCATACGCCTGCCTCTCGAAGACGGCATCCGGCTCGAAGGCAGGCTGTTCGTCGAGTGCCAACACAATGAGGCAGCGTTGCGACGACAGGAAGCGACTCACAAGCGATATTGCGAAGAGGACGGCGGACGCTGACAGTCGGAAATGAGGCCTTGCACGGGGACTACGCACACTACGTTCACTTAAGCGAGGGCTACTGCCCAGCCGCGACTTCCAGTGCCTTGGCCAGCGGTTCAACCACCGCGGGTGTCAATACGGGATCGGCCAGCATGACGATCACCAAGTCGATTCCAAGCTCCTCATAACTCATCGCTTTGTCAGCCAAGACCGAAAGGTCGGAGTCGGGGCGTAGAGTGACATTGCACGAGACGGCGATTGAACGGGCGTCCCGACCAATTTTCTCGCATTCTTCGTCGAGAAGGCGCCGCTTCGCTCGAAATACCTCGCGGTTTATCGGTCCTACGTTCCAATGTTGTGCCCACTTTGCGACGAGGGGAATGGTCCGGCGTTCACCAGTGCCTCCGATAACAAACGGCGGATGCGGCTGCTGCACTGGCTTCGGGTTGATGTGTGCACCGTTCAGCGTGAAGTATCGACCGTCGAAATCAGTTCGGTCCTGAGTAAAAAGACTGTGCAGTATTTCCAGCGCCTCTCCAAAGCGATCCATCCGCTCGCTCACCGCACCCAATTCAATGCCATACCGCCTCGCCTCGTCTACATTCCATCCGGAGCCAAGGCCAAGTTCGATCCGGCCTCCCGACACAATGTCGGCCATGGACACCATGTTGGCGAATAGTCCGGGGTTCCTATAAGCGACGCACGTGACGAGGGGGCCTAGTCGCACACGGGTGGTGGCTTCCGCCACCGCCGCCGTAAGCGTCCACGCCTCGAGTTGAGGTCCGTCGAATCCGATTGGAGTTCCATCAGCGGCGAATCCAGATGGCTCGAAATGGTCAGCTGACCACACGGACTCGATAATGGGGAACCGATCGGCAGCAAGGTGAAATTCTCGGATCTGTTCCCATGTTCGAAGTTGAGGTGTGGGCTGAATGGCAAACCGCATTGCTACTCCTCGCTATCGTTGAACTGGGTACGTGCCGTTGGGGTAAGCACTAAATTCATGAATAATTCAGGAGGAGGAGGGCGCAGCAGTGCGAGGATCTCGCCCTCCGTTGGCCATCCGCAGTTTCATATCGTCGGGAACGCCAAATGGGGCAGAACGTTCGAATTGCAGGGCCTCTGCACGTGTGGTGCCTTCAGCAGCCGCCATAAGAGCCTTGTCGATTCGATTCGTTCCACGCGAGTTGGCCTGGATTTCAGATGCCAGACGATCGACGGCTTCATCGAGATGGTCATCCTCGACTACGTGGTCGACCAGCCCGATGGCGGCTGCCAACGTCCCGTCGATTCGGCGACTCGTAAACATCAGCTCACGTGCTGTGGAGCGCCCTACCCGTTCGGGCAGACGCACCGTCATGCCCCAGACGGGAGGCATGCCCCATTGACCATGAGTGTCCCCTAGCTTGGCTGAGGCGGCTGTCACCAGGAGGTCGCAGGCGAGTGCAAGCTCCAATCCACCGGTGAAGCAGTGGCCCCGAATCTTGGCAATCGTGGGCATTGGGAGGGATTCAAGTCGGTCGATTGTCTCTGGTTCGAAGTAGCGATGGGGGGCTCTCTCGCCGCTTGCGATGGCTTCAAGATCGTGACCCGCGCAAAACGAACGGCCGGCACCTGTAAGTACGACGCAGCAGATGCCCTCGTCATCGTGCAGGCCGTCAATGTGGTTCCGAAGTTCGACGAAAAGAGGTGGGTTGAGAGCGTTTAGCTTCTCCGGCCGGTTGAGCGTCAGCGTGGTGACGCCATTCTGATCGGCGCGCGTGACCAGGGCTTCGTTCACGATCGGGGTATGTCCTTCCATCGGGCTCCTTTGTGCGGGTCCGGCTCACGGGGTAGTCCAAGGACGTGTTCGCCGACGATGTTGCGGTTGATCTCAGAAGTTCCGCCCTCAATCGAGTTGGCACGCGTGCGCAGGAACTCCCTCAAGAATCCTGGTTCTTCGGCGTTCTCCGGTCGCCAGGCGGTAGCACGAGCTCCGAGAAGATCGACAGCCAGAACCTGCAGTCCCTGGTTGGAGGTTGCGTTGAGGATCTTGGTGAGAGATCCATGAATGCCTCGGCGAGCGGCGGTCATCTCCACCACCCGGGCGATGATGTATTCCTGGACGATCCGGTCTCTCCACTGTCGGCGGTCCTCCATGGGGATCTCAGCTGCGAGCGCAAGAACCTCCGAGATCGTTTTTCCACCGGTTATGTCCTTGGATTTTTTGCGCCTCGTCTTCGAACCCGACAGTGCGACCCGCTCCGCACCCAGTGTGGTTAGCGAGGCCGCCCAACCTTCTCCGCGTGCACCTATGCGGAAGACGTCCGGAATCCGCACGTCGGTGAGAAATATCTCGCTGAACTCGGACTCGCCGGTCATCTGACGCAAGGGTCGAATGTCGACACCAGGCGAACGGAGGTCGATGGCGAAGTACGTAATTCCCTTATGTTTCGGCTGGTCCGGGTCGGTGCGTGCGAGCAGTATGCCCATCTCCGCCTGATGGCCAAGAGTTGTCCACACCTTTTGCCCTTTGACAACCCACTCGTCCCCGTCCTGCACGGCACGGGTGGAGAGCCCAGCCAAGTCGGATCCGGCTCCGGGCTCTGAGAACAATTGACACCAACGCTCCGCCCCGGAGGCCATAGGTGGCAATAGGCGCCTTTTCGTTTCCTCTGAGCCGTGAGCGAGGATGGCCGGCGCGGCCAATATCAAACCTGAACCGTGGGGTGTTCGAGGAACGCGCCAATAGTCAAGCCTCTCAGCGATCTGTGTCGCCGCTTCGAGCGGCACGCCCTTTCCGCCATATTCGACCGGCCAATGGGGAACAATCCACCCTGCTTCCCCGAGGATCTGCACGAATGCCCTTCCGTCGAATCCACTTCTCGAGGTGGCTAGCGCGTCCTCATCACCTCGTGCAATGGCGTCCACCCATCCTTGAGACAGACGTTGACGGAGAAAAGAGTCAAGCTCTTTCAGGAGCTCGTCAATCGCTTGAGCTTGGGTTCGCAGAGAGTGCGGCTCACTCACGAAGACAACCGCGTATCTCGCGAAAGATGCTCGATATCGGCGCCCTCGACCAATCGGCCCTTGACCACATGAGGGACTTTCAAGATGCGATCGCTCATTGATCCTCCTCGGTGGTCAGCCCACGGACGTAGGCGTCGAACGTCGCTGAGCAGG
>DATNLP010000199.1:0-2637 GCA_035602795.1 Acidimicrobiales bacterium
CGGTGCGCACGGCCCCTCCCGGTCGGGCCTGCCTGAAGGCACCGCTCAGCTACCACTTCCTCTCGGCCGGCCACGACGACACGCATGCCGTGTGCGTGACGGGGCGGATCAACCGGGCCACGACATGGGTCCCGTTGGAGAAGGCGCAGAGCGTCCGCCGGGTACAGGGCCCGCTGCAGCGCCCGCTCGGCCTAGCCACCGTGCACGTCGACGTGGCCGGGCGGCGGACCAGGGCCGAGTTCCGCGACCGGACGGTGGAGGAGGCGGAGCAGCTGCTGTCGGACCTCACCGAGCTGAGCCGGCTGGCCCGGCTGCACCACACGCCGGCGCCGGCGGCGCTGCCGGGTGGGTCAGGCGGCGACGCGCCCCCGTCCGGCTGGTATCCCGACCCGTCGGGCCGGCACGAACATCGCTACTGGCACGTCGGTGGGTGGACGGCACACGTCAGCAACCGCGGCAAGCGATCGACGGAACCAGAGGCGCCGGTGACGACGCCTACGCCGGCGCCGTGAACTGCATCGGGAAGTAATCGATGGAGCGCAGACCCGGGGTATAGGCCAGCGTGTGCCCGGGCACGATCTGGTAGTCCGGGATGCGTTTGTGCCACTCCCGCAGGGCCACGCGCAACTCCAAGCGGGCCAGGTGCGACCCGAGGCAGCGGTGGATGCCGCCACCGAACGCGATGTGGCGGTTGACCTCACGGTCGAAGCGCACCTCGTCGGCGTCGGAGAACTCGGCCTCGTCGGTGTTGGCCGATCCGATCATGATCATGACCTGGTCGCCGGACTTGACCGGGCAGCCGTTGAGCTCAGTGTCCTGGACAGCCACCCGGGCGACGCCCATGACCGGGGTCTCCCAGCGCAGGAGCTCTTCGATCGCGTTGGGGATCAGCGCCGGCTCCTCGACGAGCTGGCGCCGGTGGTCGGGGTGCTGGGCCAGGAACGAGAACATGCAGTCGAGGGTGGCCGTCACCGTGTCGAGGCCGGCGATGAGGAACAGGAAGCAGATGTCCAAGATGTCCTCGCGGGTGAGCCGGTCACCCTCCACCTCGGCGTCGATGAAGTGCGAGAGCAGATCGTCCTGCCGCTCCACCTCGCGCTGGTCGAGGATCTCGTTGAAGTAGTCGTACACCGAGTCGGCGATCATCTGCTGGTACGCGCTGGCCTCCCTCGATCCGTACAGCTTCCCGGTGACGTGGTCGGGCCGGATGATGCCGTCCTTCATGGTGAGGAACCGGTCCAGCTCGTCCAGGGGGAGACCGAACAGAGCCAAGAACACCTGGGACGGGAACGGTATGGAGAACTCCTTGGCGAAGTCCACCTCGCCGCGCTCGACGAACTGGTCGATCAGGTGGTTGACCAACCGGGAGACCTCGTCGTCCATCAGAGCCATCTTGCGGGGAGCGAAGATCGGGTCGAGGAGCTTGCGGAATTTCTTGTGGTCCGGCGGGTCGATCTGCAGCGGGATCATCGGCCGCTTGTTCTTGAGGTCGACGGCATCCATGTTGGACGAGAAGATCTCGGGGTGCCGGAGGGCTTCGTCGATCTCGGCCCGGCGCGACAAGAGTACGCCGTGGCGGTGCCCCGGCAGCTCGATGGGCATCACCGGCTCCTCGCGCATGAACTGGTAGACGGGCTGCGGATTGGCGGCCATTTCGGGATCCATGCCCAACAGCGGGTTCGCCAAGTCGGCGTCGGCCGTCGTGGTTTCGGTGTCAGTTGCCATCGGTCTCCTCTGCTGGTATCTGAAGGATGCGGTTGACGGAGTGCACGAGCGAGGCATCGTCCGATTCGGGGATGAGCCAGCTCGAGGCGAAGAGCCGGACGATGACGTCGGCCAGCTGGCCGCGGTCGAGGGCGCCGCTGGCGACGGCGGGCACGGTGTCGAGGGCGTCACCGAGACGCTCGACCAACTGGCTGTGCAGGGCGGGCAGGTGGTCGAGCAGGAAACTCATGACGAACCCGGGCTCGGACTCGAAGAGCGAGCGGGCCGGGTGCGACCGGATGAATTCGAAGGCATAGGCCATGAAGGCGCCGATGCGCTGAGCGGGATCCTGCACGGAGGCCAGCACCTCGTCGATCCCTTGACGGAACCGGCGCTCGTCGTAGTCGGCCGCGGCCACCAGGACGTGGTCCTTGCCCGGGAAGTAGCGGTAGAGGGTGCCGCGCGAGACGCCGGCCGTCTCGGCGATCTCCTGCATGCCGAGACGCCGGACTCCCCGGCGCCCGATCAGGCTCAGGGCGGCGACGAGGATCCTCTCCTCGGTCGGGTTGAACGTGCGCAGCTGGTACGAGGTGACGTCAGGGGTACTGACGAGGGTGGACGCCACGACTGAACATATTAGACACTTTGTGTCTCATCTGTCGATCATTTCCCTGGTTGACGGCGTGGACAGAGGTTGACGCAGGGGGAACGCGGCGCTCACCCCGGACGCCGGGGCCCGGAGGGTCGGCGGTGGGGCCGGCGGCCCCGGCGGACCCGCTACCGAGCGTGGCGGGCTCGGCGAGAGCGGTCCCTGGTCAGGCGGGGCCACACCGCCAGCCCGATCAGGCCCAGGATGCCGAGGAACGTGGCCGTGAATCCCAGATAATCGGCCGCCGAGCGGCCGTAGGTGAGGGTCACGTTATGGCTGGGGGG
>DATNLP010000217.1:0-6628 GCA_035602795.1 Acidimicrobiales bacterium
CAACGCCGCTACCCGCCGGTCGTCGCTCCCACCGAGGACATGAAGGGCGCGCCGGCCACCTTCTACAACGTGCACATGAGCGAAATGGAGGACTGGGGCGACCCGCGGTTCGTCGACGTGTGGGCGGACGACGTCGTGACCCTGTCCCTCCAGTACTCGACGCAGTGGGATTCCTTGGCCCACGTCGGAGCGGAGTTCGACGCCGACGGCGACGGCGTCGAGGAGGGCGTGTACTACAACGGCTACCGGGCCGGGGTCGATCTGGTCGGCCCGGTGGACGACGCCCGCGGCGATGGCAGTCAGCACCGATCGTTCGCCCACCACTTAGGGCTCGAGCACATGGCGTTCCACGGCGTGCAGGGGCGCGGGGTGCTGGTCGACCTGGCCCACCACCTCGGGGACGACTGGAAGGGCGTCGACCGAAAGACGCTCGAGGGGATTATGGCGGCCGACAACGTGGTGGTCGAGCCGGGCGACATGCTGCTGCTGCACACCGGCTTCGCCACCAGGGTGCTCGAGTGGGAGCGCAAACCCGACCCGGTGAAGATCCACACGCTGTGCTCCTATCTCGACGCCCGGGACCCGTCGCTGCTGGAGTGGATTGCCGACTCGCAGATCTCGGCCCTGGTGGCCGACAACTACGCCGTCGAGGGGATGGTCGGCAAGGGCAAGGACCCCAGCCGGCGCTCGTTCCTGCCCATCCACCACCTGTGCCTCTTCAAGCTCGGCGTCCCGCTGGGCGAGATGTGGTACCTGCACGAGCTGGCTACCTGGCTGCGCGAGCACAACCGCAGCCGCTTCCTCCTCACCGCTCCCCCGCTGCGCATGCCCGGGGTGGTGGGCTCGCCGGTCACGCCGGTCGCCTCCGTGTAGCGGCGGGCGCCCGAGGTCAGCCGGATGCGCTCGCCAGCTCGGAGGACGGCGTGAACGTGAAGGCGTCGTAGTCGTTGGCCTTCACGTCGGCGATGATGGAAAACAGCTTCGGGCGGCCGGCGGAGTTGAGCAGGAAGACCTTTGGCTTGCCCGGGATGTTGGTGCCGAAGTAGTAGCTCTTGTCCCCGAAGGATTGATGGGCCACGCCGCGGTTGACCATGTTGGTCCAGCGCTCCTCGGACCGTGCCGTCACCTCGACCACGCTCGAGCCGTGGTCACGGGCGTACTCGAGCAGGTCCATGACGAAGTCGACCTGGTCGCCGTTGTAGCGCGGGTTGTTGCCGGCGGCAGCGTGGGGGCCGCCCGGGAAGAACAGGTTCGGGAACCCATGGGTCTGTACGCCGAGGAACGTGAGGGGCCCGTCACCCCAGTAGTCGACGAGGGCCAGACCGTCGCGGCCGCGGATGCCCATGCGTGACAGGGCGCCCGTGCCGAAGTCGAATCCGGTGGCCCACACGACGATGTCGAACTCCTGCAGCCCGTCTGTGGTCTCGATGCCGGCCGGCGTGACCCGCACCATCGGGGTCCGCTGCAAGTCGACCAGCGACACGTTGGGGCGGTTGAAGGCCTCGAAGTACCCGGTGACGAAGGGCGGCCGCTTCTCCCCGAACCGGTGGTCTCGCGGGATGAGCCGCTCCGCCGTCGCCGGATCGTGCACAATGCTGCGGATCTTCCCCGCCATGAACTCGCACCACTCGGCGTTGGCGTCGGGGTTGAAGAGCATGTCGGTGTAGTTGCTCGTCAGTTTGGTGAAGCCTGGACTGCTCCACATCGTCTCGTAGAACTCCTGACGCACCTCCTCCGCGTCCTCGAACGCCGTGCGGTCGTGCACCTGGTGGTGGAACCCGTGCACCGAGGTGTTGAGGATCTGGCGCAGCTGCTCGAAGCCCGCCCGTAGATCGGCCTGCTCCTCCGCCGTGATGGGCCGGTTGTTGAGCGGCGTGCACCAGTTGGCCGTCCGCTGGTACACGGTCAGCGAGGCCACCTCATCCGCGATGGCGGGAACAACCTGCACGCCTGATGACGAGGTGCCGACCACGGCCACCCGCTTGCCGGCGAAGTCGACCAGGCCGTCGGGCCACAGGCCGGTGTGGAACTGCTGGCCGTGGAAGTCGTCGCGACCCTCGACGTCGGGGATGTAGGGGATGGACAGCACCCCAGTGGCGGCCACGACGAAGCGGGCGCGCACCTCGGACCCGTCCCCCGCGCCGACCAGCCACGTCCCGGTCCGGTCGTCCCAGAAGGCGGAGGTGACCCGGACCCCGCAGCGGATGTGGCGGCGCAGGTCGAAGCGGTCCACCACGTGGTTGAGATAGCGCTCGGTCTCGGGTTGCGCCGCGAAGTGCTCCTGCCACTCCCACTCGTCGAAGAGCTCCTCGGAGAAGAGGTAGCCGTAGGTGTAGCTCTCCGAGTCGAAGCGGGCGCCCGGGTAGCGGTTCCAGTACCAGGTGCCGCCGACGCCGTCGCCCGCCTCGAGGAGCAGGACCGAGAAGCCGGCCTGGCGCGCCCGGTAGAGCTGGTAGATACCCGTGATGCCGGCACCGACGACGAGCACGTCGACGTCGGATTCGGGTTCGGGCGGGGTCTCGTCGCCGGGCATTCGGGGGGTAGTGGTCATGTCGTAGAGGCCCCATTGTGGCCGGGCGAATCGGGCGGTGACCTGGGGAGGCACGCCGTCGCTGCGTTTTGTACCGACCGGTTAGTCTAACGCCCGACGGCGCAGGCACAGCAAGGGGGCGATCTAATGGCGGTCGTGGAACACAAGTGGTCGGCGCTGCCGGTGCCGCACGCCATCGAGGTGCCGGACCGCATCCCCAAGGAGCGCTACTACGACCCGGCGTTCTATGCGCTGGAGGGAGAGCAGCTGTGGCCCAAGGTGTGGCAGATGGCCTGCCGCCTGGAGGAGATCCCCCGGGCCGGCGACTTCGCCGAGTACGAAATCCTCGACCAGTCGGTCGTGGTGCTGCGGACCGAGGACCTGGGGGTGCGGGCGTTCCACAACGCCTGCCGCCACCGAGGGGTGCGCTTCGCCCAGGGCCGGGGGTCGCGGCCGGGCGGATTCGTCTGCCCCTTCCACGGCTGGTGCTACGGGAGCGACGGCCACAACGCCCGGGTGACCCAAGCGGGGATGTTCGACCCGCACAACCTCGAGCCCGGCGACATCGACCTGGTCCCCGTGCGCTGCGAGACCTGGGGCGGATGCGCCTGGATCAACCTGGACTCGGGGGCGCCGCCGTTGCGGGGGTGCATCGAGCCGTTCGCCACCGTGCACGACGCCTGGAGGGTCGAGTCGATGCGGGCCGAGTGGTGGTACGCCGCCCGGCTGCCGGTCAACTGGAAGGTGGCCGAGGAGGCTTTCGTCGAGCAGTACCACGTCCTGCAGTCGCACCCGCAGCTGCGCATCGCCGACCGGTTCCCGCCGCGGGAGGGGGCCGACTTCGACCCGGCCACGTTCGTCCGGGGTGAGCTGGAGTACCTGCACGTGATGAGCGACGGCATGGCGGGCATGGTGCATGCCCGGGACGTGGAGATCGCCGAGGCCATGGCGGCCGATGTGGAGCTGCCGGCGGATTATCCGGGGGCGCGGGCGGCCTGGGACCGCTCGCTGAACAAGGCGGTCACGGTGGCGCACCGCTCACGGGGCTGCGACATGCCCGACATCAGCGAGCTGGAAGCGCAGGGCTACAACCAGTCCATGGGGTACTGCTTCCCGCACTACTTCATTCTGCCCATGTACAGCAGCGCCTCGGCGTACCGCTTCCGCCCCCTCGGGCCGGAGGAGACGCTCATGGACTTCTGGTCGCTCACCCGCTACCCGGAGGGCGAAGAGCCCGAGACGCCGCCCGTGCCCGAGCGCTGGGAGCACGACGACCCGCGCTGGCCACCCATCCCGACCCAGGACTTCTCCAACCTGCCCAAGCAGCAGCGCGGCCTGCACTCGCGCAGCTTCGAGTACATGCGGCTGTCGGAGCGGGGTGAGGGCCACATCTCGAACTACCAGCGCGTCCTCGACGGCTTCCTGGCCGGGTACGGCTACGACAAACTCCTGCCTACGCTGGCTCAGGTGAACGTGAACCCGCTCGAGATGCCCGTGCTCAAGATCGACTTTTGAGTCTGCGGGCTGGCATGTCCTACGAGAGCGGGATCACCCTGGCCGACGTCGCCGCCGGCGTGGCCAACACGATGGCCGCTTACACCCAAGCCCTCGACGACGGCCGCACCCACGACCTGGTGGCCACGTTCTGTCCCGACGGCAGTTGCGACATGCCGGGCCTCGGCCACCACGAGGGCCACGATGCGCTGACGGCCGCCTACGCCAGGGTGGTGCCGCGCCAACCGCAACGCCACCTCGTCTTCAACACCCTCATCACGGACTGGGCTCAGCGGGAAGCGCTGGCCACCAGCGACATCGTCCTGCTGCTCAAGGGCGAAGCCGGCTGGGCCGTCGGTGTCGTCGGGCGCTATACCGATGTGCTGCACCACAACGGCACGACCTGGCGCTTCCACAGCCGGGTGGCCGAGTTCATTTAGACGCGTAGAGACGGAGACGGAGTCGCACCATGAGATTCGGACTCGATGTCGCGCAACAGCGCATGCCCTGGGACGAGCTCGTCCGCCGGGTGCGCCTGGCCGAGGACTGGGGCTTCGACGGTGTCTGGGGTTTCGACCACTTCCAGCCCATGTACGGCGAAGGGCCGGGTGAGACCTTCGAGGGGATGACCACGCTGGCCGCGCTGGCCGGGGTGACGTCGCGGGTCCGGCTGGGGCTGTTGGTCACCGGCGCCACCTACCGGCACCCGTCGGTGCTGGCCGCCCAGGCCCTCACCATCGACCATGCGTCGCACGGGCGCCTGGAACTGGCGCTGGGCGCGGCCTGGTTCGACAAAGAGCACCACGAGCTCGGCATCCCCTTCCCGTCGACGGCCGAGCGCTTCGACCTGCTGGAGGACACTTTGGAGATCGTGACCCGCCTGTTCAGCGGTGAGGTGGTGTCGTATGACGGCAAGCGGGTCTCGCTACACGAGGCCAGGATGCGGCCGCTCCCGGTGCAGCGGCCGCACCCGCCCATCTGGATAGGCGGAATGGGCCCCCGGCGCACGCTGCCGCTGGTGGCGCGCTACGCCGACGTGTGGCACGCCTTCGGGACGCCCAACTCGATGCGCGAGGCGAGCGAACAGATCGACCGGCTGGCCACCGAGGCGGGCCGTGACCCGGCGTCGATCATGCGGGCCGGCTCGCTGTCGCTCGACGACCTGGAGCAGACCCGCCGGCACGCCGCCAAGTGGCGCGACGCGGGCTACGGCTATCTCGTCTGCGGCTGGCCGGGGGCCGGCGAGGCGCAGGTCGACGCCTTCGCGCGCGACGTCATGTCCGAGTTCTCTTGACGCCGCGCGCCAGTTCGACGAAGGAGGGACCCGGGTGAGCAAAGTCGAGTCGATCCGCCCGCGGGACTGGCCGGCGGGGCTGGTGGAGAAGATGGCGGCGGCGTTGAAGCCCGAGGGACGGGACAAGCCGCTGCCCCCCCGCGACCCCGACGCCCCCAAGGGTCTCAACGCCATGGGCGTCATGGCCCACCACCCCGACGTCACGCTGGCCTTCAACCACCTCGTCTCTCACGTGAACTACGACTCCACCCTGTCGGCGCGCCAGCGCGAGCTGCTGGTGCTGCGCGTGGCGCACGTGCGGGGCTCGACCTACGAGTGGGGCCAGCACGTGTACCAAGGCGGCCAGGCCGGCATCACGCCCGACGAGGTGGAACGGGTCCGTGTTGGGCCCTCCGCCGAGGGGTGGTCGCCGTTCGAGCGTGCCCTGGTGCGCGCCGCCGACGAGTTGGTGCGGGACGCTCGGATCGGCGACGATACGTACGACACACTGTCGGCCGAACTCGACACTCGCCAGCTGATGGACGTCGTGTTCACCGTCGGCGCCTACGACGCCTTCGCCATGTTCCTGCGCACGTTCGACGTCGCGGTGGACCGGGACCTGGCGGACTACGCCGCTTTCTGAGGCGGTCTCTCCGATTGTTTCGGGGAGGTTGGCCGGCGACTGCCTTTCTGAAACATCAACAGTTGCGGCTACGACACGTAATCGAGGAGCAAACCTCTAGCGTTGATCGTCTTCAAGAAGTCCCGCCGCGGGCGGCTCAGGTGTTGCGACCGCCGTTGACACCGAGGATCTGTCCCGTCACGTAACCGGCCTCGTCCCGGCACAGGAACGAGCACATGGCGGCGACGTCCTCGGGCAGGCCGGCCCGGCGCACCGGCGTGCGCGCCACGGCATCCTCCATGCCCCCGGGACCGAACTCGCCCCGGGCCACCGAAGCCTGCAGCATGGGCGTGTCGATGAACCCGGGCGGAATGGCGTTGACCGTGATGCCCCGAGGCCCGTACTCGAGGGCCAAGGACTTGGTCAGCCCGTTGAGCCCCGATTTCGAGGACACGTAATGGCTCATGAGCGGTTGGCCCCCGTGCGTGCTCGACGAGGAGATGTTGACGATGCGCCCCCAGCGCGCTTCCACCATGTCGGGCAGCACGGCCTGGCAGCAGTTGAAGGCACCGGTCAGGTTGACACGCAGGTAGTGGTCCCATAGCTCGGGGGTGATGTCGCGGAAGCGCGTGTAGCTCGGGGCCAGGCCGGCGTTGTTGACGAGGATGGCCACGGGGCCGAGCCGTTCACGCACCTCGTCGACCGCCGC
>DATNLP010000223.1:0-5316 GCA_035602795.1 Acidimicrobiales bacterium
GGCTTCGGCCAGCTGCGGGTCCGTCATCACGGCGACGCCGCCCGCCTCGAGGCCGACCCGGCCGAACTGGAGGCGGTGTTGGCCCGCCGGGCCGAGGTGGTCGCCGCCGTCCGCGGCGCCGGTTTCACCTTCGTCGCGCTCGACCTGGAAGGATTCCGGTCGGGCAGTCTGAACCGCGCCCTTCGGGAGGAGTCGTGAGCCAGGTCCGGGTCAAGATCAAGCTGACGTTCCCCGAGTCGGAGGTGCGCCGTGCGGTGCTGGCCACCCTCGTGCGCCAGTTCGACGTCGAGCCCAATATCCGCCGGGCCGACGTCGAGGAGCACCGTGGTTGGATCGTCTGCGAACTCGACGGCGAGTCCGCCCAGGTGGAGGCGGCGCTCGAGTGGCTGCGCACCGAGCGCATCACGGTCGACCTCCTGGGGGACGTCCTCGAGAGCTGATTCCCTCAGATGGGGGGCTCAGCCATCCTCGGTGGGCTTGGGCACGTGCCAGCCGGCCGAGGACACCCGACGCGGCTCGTAGAAGACGCAGCCCTCGGGGCAGGCGAACGGCAGCGGTTCGTTGGCGTCGACCTTGCAGCGCTCGAGCCGTTCGCCGCCGGGAGTGGTCCGCATCACGTAATGGCGGCAATCCTCGTTGACGGCCACGCCCCATTCTGGCCCAGATGGCAGGCCGCGGTAGCGTCACCGGCCGTGGATGAGAGCGACGACCGCACCGTTCCCCTCAAGACCCTGCTGCGGTGGAGCGAGGCGCTCTCGGGCATCGCCCGCACCGGGCTCGGGTTCACCGAGAGCCTCTACGAGCAGGAGCGCTTCGAGGAGATCCTCAAGGTGGCAGCCGACATCCGGGTCGAGGCGGATGGCGCGAGCGATGACCCCGACTACGCCGGCGGCCTGGTCCAGGAGTGGATGGACACGGTGGGCAACGGCGTCCCCGGTTACATCACGCCCAAGGTGGCGGTCGGCGCCGCGGTCGGCAACGACAAGGGTGAGCTGCTGCTGATCCAGCGGGCCGACTCGGGCATCTGGCTCTACCCGACGGGCTGGTGCGACGTCGGCTACTCGGCGGCCGAGGTGGTGGTCAAGGAGGTGGAGGAGGAGACCGGCATCATCGTGGAGCCTGTGCGCCTGATCGCCGTCCTCGACGGCCTGCGGCTCGGCATGACCCGGGTGCCGCTGTACTCGCTCCTCTTTTACTGCAAGGCCGTGGGCGGCGAGCTCAACCCGCACCCGCTCGAGACGCGCGATGTCGGCTGGTTCACCCGCGAGACGATGCCCTTCCCGCTCGTGGGATCGGAGCGCTGGGGCGACCACGTCTTCGCCGCCCTGCGGGGCGAGCAGCGCGACGTGCTCTACGACCGCGTGCGCCAGCCCATGTGGCGGGGCGAGTCGTCGCAGACGTGATCTCGGTCCGCATCGCCGCGTCGGTCGACGCCGACCTGGTGGCGGCGGTGACCGCGCTCCTGCCTCAGCTGTCCCGCTCGGCGCCGCCGCCCACCCGAGAGCAGCTGGCGCGCATCGTGTCCGACCCCGCCACCACCCTGTTCGTGGCCGAGGACGACGGGCGGATTGTGGGCACCCTCACCCTGGCCGCCTTCGAGATCCCGACCGGGCGCCGGGCCTGGATCGAGGACGTCGTCACCGATGCGGCCGCCCGCGGCAAGGGCGTGGCCTCCGCACTGGTCAACGCCGCGCTCGCCCACGCCACCGAAATCGGTGCCCGCACCGTTGACTTGACGTCACGACCTGATCGCGAGGACGCCAACCGCCTTTATGTGCAGCTCGGTTTCGAGCAGCGTCTCACGAACGTGTACCGCTACCGCGCCGCCGGCGACTGATCGGTACCTGCGCCCTCCGTCCTATTCGTCGAATGGGAAGGCCGCGGGCAACAAGCGCATCAGCGTCGCGAACATCGGGGTGAATCGGCCCTCACCCCAGGGCAGGTCCGGCTCATTGGCGAAGGCCTGGCTGAGCACCCCGACGATGATCGTCGACACGAGGTAGATCGCACCCTCTTCGTTGGCCCCCGGCCCGAGCTGACCCTTGGCCACGGCGTCCGCGAGGGCGCCGCGCTGGAGTTCCACCATCTCCGCGCTGACGGCGAACGCCTCCGGCGAGGGATGGAAGCTCGGGACGGGACGCCAGAAGAGCAACTCGGCCACGGCGCGGTTGGCCAGGCACCACCGCCCGCTCGCTTCGAGACCCGCGACCAGCGCGTCGAGCCCGGGCTCGGTCCCCTGCATACCGCCGCGCATCGATTCGAGGTTCTGGCGCTGTCCTTCGAGGAACAACGCGTCATAGATCGCCATGAGCGACGGGAAGTACTTGTAGAGCGACGGGGGCTGGACGCCCAGACGTCGCGCCACTTCCGCCAGGCTGAGTCCGTTCACCCCCTCCTCGGTCATCACGTCACGGGCGATTTCGAGGATCTCGCGGATCGTCTCCTGCCTCCGGCGGGCCCGGCGGTCCGGCCGCTCGGGACGGTCCGCGGCTCCTGCTCTCTGCGCCCCCCCGTCGATCCGCGTCATCGCAGTGAGTATAGCTTAAAAACATCTTGACAGCTATAGCTAATATCATTAGCCTACCCGGAGAGAAGAGGAGGTCCGGAGATGATCGGAACGGAGAACACAGCGGACATGACAGAGAACCCGAACCCGAGCACCAGATGGTGGCTGCGACAGGACTCGCAGTCCCTGGTGATCGAGGCGCCGGCGGAGCGCATCTACGCACTGGTGGCGGACCTGCCCCGCATGGGGGACTGGAGTCCCGAGTGCCGCCAGGTGGAGTGGCTCGACGGGTCGACCGGACCGGCCGAGGGCGCCACGTTCATCGGCCACAACCAGGGCGGCCCCGCCGGACTCATGAAGTGGTCGCGCCACGGCCGCGTGCTCACGGCCGACCCCGGGCGTGAGTTCGCCTTTGTGACCGAAGAGGGTGGCCGGGAATCGACAGAGTGGCGATACCGCCTGGAGCCCCTGGAGAGGGGCACCCGGGTCACCGAGTCCTACGTCGTGCGGTGGATACCGACGTGGGCCCGCATCGTGGACGTCCCGACCAACCGCGCCCGTGAGTTGCGTCAGGCCATGCAACACACGCTCGAGCAGCTGAAGGGCGCCGCCGAAGCGACGCCGCCGTCGGCCCGCTAAGGCACACCACACCGCACCCATTTGTCCCTTTCGAGACCCGAGGAGTCATTTCGATGAACACTTACCAAGCCGCGCCCGACGTCGACGTCGTGACGTCGACCAACGCCATCACCGGCTTCGGTAACCTCGCCATCAACGCCTTCGTCATCCATGCCGACCAGCCGGTGCTCGTCGACACCGGCTCCGTGGTGCAGAGCGACGATTTCATGGCCGCGTTGCGGACGGTGATCGATCCGGCGGACCTCCGCTGGATTTGGCTGACTCATACCGACTTCGACCACATCGGTTCGCTGCACAGACTGCTCGACGAGAACGAACGGCTCCGGGTCATCACAAGCTTCCTCGGGGTTGGGATCATGGGCCTGGGTGCTCCCCTGCCCATGGACCGCGTCTACCTGGTCAACCCGGGGCAGACGGTCGACGTGGGGGACCGGACCCTGACCGCGCTGCGCCCCCCGGCCTTCGACAACCCGATCACGACGGGCCTGAAAGACGAGCGCTCTGGCATCTTCTTCAGCTCGGACTGCTTCGGGGCTCTCTTGGACGAGGTGCCGGAATCTGCCGAGGATCTGGCCGATGAGGAGCTGCGACAGGGCCAGGTCTTCTGGGCGACCGTGGACTCCTCGTGGCTGCACACCGTGGACCGGGCGGCCTTCGCCACGGAGCTGGACCGCATCCGCGCACTGGAACCCACCATGGTCCTGAGTAGCCATCTTCCGGCCGCGCAAGGTTCGTCGATGGAGCGGCTGCTGGGAGCGCTCGCCGAGGTTCCCGACGCCCCCGTATTCGTCGGACCGGACCAGGCCGCGCTGGAGCAGATGCTCGCCGGGGCAGTCGGTGAGCCGGGCGACCACGGGTCGCTCACCGAGTCGGCGCCGTCCTGCGGTCCGTGAAATCTGGCGGTCCAGCGGCACGGTTGCGCCTCGGACCCTTCCCGTGCCCCCCACGTCTCCGGCGCGGTGCGATCACTCCATGGCGACGATGGCTGCGGCGAGCGCGGTGCCTCCCGTCGAGCCGTTGAAGACGGCGTCGCCGTAATTGAAGATGCCGCCGTCGGAGGCCACCAGCCAATAGCCGCCGCCGTCCGGAGTGGTCGCCATGCCCACGATCGGCTTGTTGAGGTGGATGGACCCCGCCGACCCGTAAAACCCGGCGTCGCCGTAATTGAAGATGCCGCCGTCGGAAGCCACCAGCCAATAGCCGCCGCCGTCCGCCGTGGCCGCCATGCCGACAATGGGCGCGTTGAGGTGCATGCCGCCCGTCGAGCCGTAGAAGCCCGCATTGCCGAAGCTGAAGATGCCGCCGTCGGACGCCACCTCCCAGTAGCCCTCGTCGCCCGGCGTGTCGGCCAGCCCTACGATGGGGGCATTCAGGTGCTGGCCGCCCATGGATCCCAGGAAGGGCTGGCAGAAGGAGAACACGCCACCGTCCGCCGCCACCAAGCGGTACCCCGGACCTGACCCACAGTCGACGGGTACCCCGAGCTGCTGGGCCTGACCCGAATTGGGGTCGATCATCAGCCCTGACTCGTCGACGGCCTCGAATGCGCTGGCCGGCACCGTCTTGAGCTCGTCGATCAGGGAGATGGGCCAGTTGTCGTCCGCGGTGCCTCCGAAGTACCAGTTGGAGCCGTTGTCGGCCAGAATCAGCCCGTACTGCTGCATGGCGCGCAGCACCACCTGGGCTTGGGGCGAGTAGCCGGAGATGTCGAAGCTGGCCTTGAGCCGGAAGCGGGCCCCCATCGGCGGGAGGTCCGGGTTGGAGGCCGTGCCGGCCTCGTGGCGGGCGGGCCACAGGTACGACGTGTCCGTCGCCTCGGCCGTCATCCGGATGGCGTGGGTGATGACGCCCGACTGCACTTCGTCGTAGCGCACGAGCCCGGGCAGGATCGGCAGACCGGCCGCGTCCGCCGACGTCCATCCGGCCGGCCGCAGGGCGTTGGAGTTGAGGTTCCAGATCGCCCCCGAACCCGCGGTCGAGCCGGACGCGTTGTACTGCGCGTCGTAGAGCTCGTAGAGAGTGCACGTGGCCGGGTTGACCATGATGGCGTGGCGGTCACCGGTCGACTGCTGGCCCCCCTCGATCGGCGTCGATGCGCTGAACGGGTACGGCCCGGGATCGCTCTCGTCGGCGTACTGGAAGGTGATGGGCACCTGGGGTTGTGATGGGGA
>DATNLP010000395.1:0-13959 GCA_035602795.1 Acidimicrobiales bacterium
ACCTGCCGGACTGGCCCCCTCCCTCAGAGCTGACCCGCTGGTACCTCCATGCTGGGGGCCACCTCGCACCCATGCCCCCGGAGGCACCGTCGGAGCCCGACCGCTATCGCTACGACCCCGCCGACCCGACGCCGTCGATGGGCGGCATCGGCATGCTCACCGGGGGCACCGTCGACAACCGGCCTCTGGAGGCGCGCCCCGACGTCCTCGTCTACACCTCCGACGAGCTGGTCGAGCCGCTCGAGCTCGTCGGTCCGGTGGAGGCCGAGCTGCACGTGGGCTCGAGCCTGGACCACACGGACTTCTTCGTCCGGGTCTGCGACGTGTCACCCGACGGCCGGTCCGTCAACGTCTGCGACGGACTGCAGCGCCTCGACCCCGCGTCCATCCGCCGGAACCCGGACGGGACGTTCAGGGCGACGGTGGTCGTGTGGCCCGTCGGTCACATCTTCGCCACCGGTCACCGCCTGCGGGTCCAGGTCTCCAGTGGCGCCCACCCCGTCTACGCCCGCAATCTCGGCACCGGAGAACCGCCGGCCACGGCCACCACCCTGCGCGCCCCCGAGCAAGCCGTGTACCACGAGCCGGGTCGGCTGTCCTGGGTGACTCTCCCGCACTTCGCGGGGTGACCTCCCGGGCCGGGTGGCGGTGTCGGCGAAAACGGTGTGTGGCCGGCCGTGGCCCGTCCGCCGCTCCCGATCCCGCTCGGGGGAGGGCGCCGATCAGTACTGAGGTTCCGGGGCCCGAGAATCACATCGGGTCAACAAGAAGCCTCGGATCGCTCCGATTGCATCCGGATGGGTAGAGATCGTCAGGGGATTGGCGTCGACCTCGGCCACCCTGCTGGCTGGCGACCCGTCGAAGAAACAGGTCTCGGTCATGTCTGCCTCGTCCGTTAGTCGGCGCCGATCACCGTGAAGTCCTGGTTGACGAAGACGTGGTGTGGCCAGTTGACGCCGATGTTGTGCACCTCGTATTCGCCATTGCTCAGCTTGACGACCCGGTCGACGATGCCTCCCGGATAGGCGGCCAGCGCAGCTTCCGTCGCTTCATTGGCTGTCGTTCCACTGACGATCGTCCCCGACCCCTGACTGTAACTAGCGGGGATCTGACCGACCTGCTCTGACGTCTCGGCTGTTCCCCTCTGGAAGGGGACCACCATTGCCGCCGTGGAGGACTCGGATCCGCCGCCAGTCGTTTGCACCATGACCTGCGTGGCTTTGATGGTCGTTGAACTGACGGTCCCGACTACGAGGACGCGTTCGCCCTCGGTTACGGCGCTCTTCGACGTCGAACTCTTTCCCTTCTCGTATTTCGTAGAAGACTCCTCGTCAATGGTCACCTTCTGACCCGCTGACGTCGTCAAGATGAAGCTCGATTTGGACACGCTCCCGACTGTCCCGGAAGATCCCCCCGCTGCCGGTCCAGATCGTGCGTTGGATCCCGCGCCGACGGATTCAAGATGTCCCGTGGAGCTGCTGCCGGCCGCAGATTGGGCGGCCGATGCTGAGGACGAGGTGCCGAGGCCGACGAACAGTGCCGTTACCGAAGCCATCAGCGCAGCGGTTGCGATCAGACACCGCTTCATCTTCGACAGTGGTTGTCGGATCCTCGGCCGGCTTCCCCGCTCGCGCATGGGCACTGGGATTGGCCAACCAGATGAAGACGTCGGTGGGGGAGGGGATGCAGAAGCTGCACCCTCGGAACCTGTGACAACCGTTGGCCCTGCTGACGATGTGCATGTGCCCAATTCGGGACCATTTGGTTCGCTATTGCTCATGACGGCGCTCCTCAAACTCAGGAAGCCAGAGTGCCGGCCGTTCATGTGAAGCCCCTGTAGGTCGCCTGCGTGACTGCTCCGAATCCTGCTCGACAGATCATCTTGGAGGGGGAGGGCAGACTCCGACCGGACTGGTGCCTCCGAGCGTCGAGTCGGTGCGATGGTTCGGTACGATTCGGGCGGTCAGACGGCCCATCGAGCGGATCTGGGCGCCCGCTTCGATGTTCGGTGTCCCCGCTCTGGCTTTACGGACGCAGTGGAGGCGGCGTTTAGGGAGTCATTTCCAATGTCGGTCGACGGGACCGATTCGAAGCGCAAGGTGTGACGGCAGCTGTGCAACCTTGTGGCCAATGGGGTGCTCCACCGGCGGAGAGCGACTGGCTAGGGTCCTTCCCTCCGGACGAGGCTTCCAGAAGCGACGAAGAGACAAACGTCACGGCAGACAACGCGCGCACAATGGCCCGCGTGTTATGGGTCACCTATCCAGGCGCAGATCGCCCGTTCGCTGTGGCTGGGCGTTCGACTGGGACAGGAGAATGGGCGTCGTTGCGTGGGCAGTCACGCGTGAAACAGAGTTCCCCCTCCGAATGAGCTATTCAGGGAGGTGAGAGTTGGTGCAGCTCACTCGCTTCGCAGAACCGAGGCGACTTGCACGCGCCCCGCTGCCCATCCGGGTGCGGCTGCTATGACGTTGGCCAAAACGAGCGCGATGGGGATGATCAACAGAACAGCGAGCAGCGGCACTTGGGCGGCTCCAGGCACGCCAACAGAGTCGGCGAAGAAGGACCACGAAAGGCGACCGGCCACGATTCCGAGGGGAATCCCCAAGGCCAGGGCAAAGGCGGTGAGGGCGGTCGCCTGCCAGGCCACCACCGCTGAGACCTGGCGCCGCAGCAGACCCAGAGTCTTCAGCAAGGCCAGGTCGCGCCGTCGCCTTCTCACCCCGGTCGCGAGCACGTGGGTGAGCATCGCCACGGCCAACAGCGCCAATAGCCCTCCGAGCACGATCGGGGTGTTGCGGATACGCGTGTAGTTCTCGATGTCGCTCGGCCGCTGGTCGGCCACGACGTGACAGGAACCGACCGGACACCCTGCGGCGACTACGGCTCTCTCGAGGCTGACTCCGGCTGCAGCCAGGTTCGTGCCCGCCCGGAAGCGCACGAGGGCGAAGTTGTAACAGGTGGGTCCCACGGGACATCCGGTGCTCGGATCGGGCACAGACAGATCCGAAGCCACGAGAGCGGCTCCGTTTCCAAGATCGGTGGCATCGAAGGATCCCCTGCTGAAAGCGGCAAAGACCGCTTCGCCGACGATGTGCATGCTCCGGGTCCCGTTGTTGAGCGCGACCGGGACCGTATCTCCGACCCGCAGGTGAAGAGTCTCGAGTGTCCGTGCCCCCAGCGCTATCTCCCCCGGGGCCGATGGCGCCCTTCCCTGCAGCACCGTGAGGAAGCTGCCACCAGAGGAGTTGATGCCTATGGCGGGAACTTGCACGCCGGAAATGGCGAGTGTCCCGAAGGGCGCATAGTTGCCCATCGCGTAAGAGGCCACGTCGCCCTGACTCGAAACGACGGTGCTCAGGAACTGAGCGGGTACCGAGCCGAACCCGAGGTCGAGCTGGCGGTCCCAACTCTGCCCGTACAGGCGAGGCGTGTCGACAAGGTGCAGCAGGCTTGCGCCGAAGACAAAGGCGGCCACCAAGGCCGTGAGCGCGATCGTCGTGCCAGCCAGCGCGCTACGCACCGGCACGGCGGTGCGCCCCCGTCCAGGATCGAGCGCCATGCGCAGTCCGAGCGAGGCCGTGAGAGGTCCTGGTCCACCTCCGATCGCCGGGACAAGGCTCGAACGGGTCTCCTCGCTTCCCGACGCGGCAGAGCCCAGGGGTCCGAACCTGCTGGCAGCCCGCCACGCGGCTGGAACCACGAGGAGCAACGGTGCCACGAAGGCGAGCACGAAGCCGACGCCGAGGATGGCTAGGTTCACCTCTATTCCCGGGCTGGGCTCGGCGACACGAGCGGGTCCGATCGGCATCAACGGAGACGCGGCAATGGCCACGGCCACGGCGACCAGTGCGCCGAAAAGGGTCACGATCCCGACTCGCAGGAGCGACAACACGACGAGGTCACGGCGGCTCATACCGAGAGCACTCAAAACGGGATGCTCGCTCGAATCGAGGAGGACCTGGCGTCCGATGAGCTGGGACATGACCGCCAGCGCGATCAGCCCGGCCAGGGCAGCGAAGATGGCGAGGGCAATCGCCTCGGGCTGAATCGCCCGTTCGGTCGCAGCTGCCTGCGCGTCGAGGTCTCCTACGAAGACCTGTCCTCCGGTGCTGGACGAGAACCGGGGGGAAGAAGCCAATGAGCTCGTTTGGCTCAAGAAAGCAGACCTGCTCGCCCCGGCGCGAAGAGTGACGGCGCCTCCATCAGACCCATGTAGCCCCTTGTAAGCAGGCAGGCGGAAGAAGGCTGGGGTCAGCAGTACCCTCGGGTATCCGTTCGCGCGATTGGCTGGCACGATCTGGTCGTCGAAGGCGGCGATGCCGCTGACCCGGAACGACAAAGGAAAGGCGCGAGAAACGTCCGGATTGCCGCTCTGGTCGTTGGGGATCCCGAGCAGGTGCAGGGTGCTCCCCGGTCTCAGGTGGTCGAGCTCGGCGAGCTGTTCGTCGACCATGGCCACTCGGGCATCGTTGGGGTCGAACAGACGCCCCTGGAGCACCTTCACCTTGTCGCCGTACACGCCGGAGAACTGGGTGCTGCCTTCTACCTGGACATTGGTGTCAACTGTTCCTCCCGAAGCTGGCAGCCCGATTCCGTAGAGAAGCACCACAGATAGGGAACGCACTTCGGGCAACCGCGAGAGAGCGCTGTAGTAGCCGTCCAGTCCCGTGTTGTTGGGGGCGACGAGGAGATCCGGGGCTCCAGCCGACTGCAGCATGCGCGGGTATGCGGTGTCGGTACGTCGTGCGCCGGCCGCAGCGGTCAGGACGGCTCCGCCGATGACGCCAAGAAGCAGGCCCATCGCCACCCACGCCTTCCACCTGGCGCGCGACTCGGTGCGGAGCCGAAGCCATACCCCCCGCATCAGCCGGGCTCGCTCGGGGAGAGGGCGCTCACAGTCTCCAGGTTCGGCCCCTCCCGAAGCTGGGTCAAGGGTGATTACCTGCGGTTCCGGGTGGTGCTGGCCACACCGCCGGGAGGTTAAGGCGACCTGACTGCATGAGCGATGGCCGAGCCGGACCTCGAGCATCTATAGGCGCGGCGACGTAGTACTGCCCAGCGCTGCGACAGACCGACCGATTACCCGACGGGTATCGACGCCGAGGATGCGATGCCGCCTCGAACGACGGATCTGGCGAGCGGCAGGCGTCCCACAACGCGCGTCGTCACCCGTGCTGAGGGTGCCTCCAAACGCCGGGTGGGTGGGGCACTTCAGCACTTTTGCCACAGTCTCCGAAGGGCGGACGCCGCTTCGCAGGGCTTCGCGTGCCATGATTGAAATGTGCAATCACGGGCCTCGGGAATGTGGTGGGGAACCGCTATCGAAGCGCCCGACCCGGTGGCGCTGGCAGCCTTCTATTCAGAACTGCTCGGCTGGCCCATTGGCCACCAAGAGCCGGGGACTGTCGTACTTGCTGCGCCAGAGGGACCCATTTACATCGTGTTCCAGGAGGCAGCTGGCTACAAAGCTCCCGTCTGGCCCCCGACAGACGGTGCCCAGCGGCCGATGATGCACTTCGATTTCCAGGTTGGCGACCTGGATTCGGCGGTCGGCGAAGCGGTAGCTCTTGGGGCGAAAGTTGCGCACGATCAACCACAGGAAAACGTCCGTGTGTTGTTTGACCCGGCCGGTCATCCCTTCTGTCTGTGCCGGGATGAGGGCTGATCGCTCTGCGTATCCCGTCGCCGGGACTGGGTGTCACACTCCGGCACCTCGGAGGCATGCCTCACTGGCTTATTGCCGGCGTCCAAGTGGGGGCATTTCCAGAGCCCTGAGTGGAGGTCCTGCGGGCCGATCCTTCCACTAGCGCCTCCGAGTCATCCTTCGATCAGGTCTATACCTCTACGCAGCTTGTTGGGGCTATCGTTGGAGGGGGTCGTTACTGGCGTCTGGGTGGAGTACCACCGGGGACCGACCCGCCGGCAGCCTGCCGGATGTAGCCGTGCGCCTGGGCGAAGACTCGATGTCGTCCGAAGGAGCGCGTGGTGCCCGAACCAGTCGTAGCGAGTGCCTATCGATCGGCATTGGAGGTGATCTCTGCCGCCGAACCAGATGTGGCAGAGGCCATCGTCGGTGAGCTGGAGTCCCAACGGCGTCAACTGAAGCTCATCGCTTCAGAGAACTACGCCTCACCGGCCGTGCTGCTGGCCATGGGCAACTGGCTCTCGGACAAGTATGCCGAGGGCACTCCGGGCCATCGGTTTTATGCCGGATGCGAGATGGTTGACCGTATCGAGACGTTGGCTACCGACCACGCCAAAGCACTGTTCGGCGCCGATCACGCCTATGTCCAGCCTCATTCGGGGATCGACGCCAACCTGGTCGCTTACTGGGCCATCCTTGCCCACCGAGTCGAGCAGCCATTCCTCAACGAGGCTGGGGCGGCTCACGTGAACGACCTTGACTCCGTGAGCTGGGATCAACTGCGCAACGAACTGCACTCCCAGCGCATGATGGGCATGGCTCTCGACGCCGGTGGGCACCTCACCCATGGGTTCCGACCCAATATTTCCGGGAAGCTCTTTGACCAGGCTAGCTACGGGGTCGATTCCGCTTCCGGACTCCTCGACTACGGCGCCATCGCGGCCCAGGTGAGAGAGTTCCGTCCGCTGGTGCTCGTGGCGGGGTACTCGGCCTACCCCCGGAACCCCAATTTCGCCATCTTGGCTGAGATCGCCCACGACGTCGGGGCTACTTTCATGGTCGACATGGCCCACTTCGCTGGGCTGGTGGCCGGGAAAGTGCTGGTCGGTGACCTCGATCCGGTGCCCCACGCCGATGTCGTGACCTCCACCACCCACAAATCACTGCGCGGACCTCGAGGTGGACTAGTCCTCTGCACCGAGGAATATGCACCTTACGTAGACAAAGGATGCCCGATGGTCCTCGGTGGCCCGCTGCCCCACATGATGGCAGCCAAGGCCGTTGCTTTGTCTGAGGCTCGCCAGCCCTCGTTCGCCGCCTATGCCGTCCACATCGTAGAGAATGCACGCGCTCTGGCGGAAGGTCTGATGCGGCGGGGTGCACGGCTCATCACTGGTGGGACTGACAACCACCTTGTGCTCTTGGACGTGGCTTCCAGCTTCGGACTCACCGGCCGTCAAGCTGAGGCTGCCCTGCTTGACGCAGGCGTGGTCACCAATCGCAACTTATTGCCAGGTGACGCCAACGGCGCCTGGTACACCTCGGGAATTCGACTTGGCACACCGGCGCTGACCACGCTGGGTTTTAGGCCAGACGAGATCGACGAAGTCGCCGACGTCATTGTCACTGCACTGAGAGCCACGACACCGGCGACATCCACAGCCAAAGCGAAGTACGAGATCAATCCCCACATCGCCCAAGTCTGCGAAGACCGGTGTTTCAGTTTGCTCGACCGCCACCACCTCTATGCGGACATCGAGCTGTAAATGACTTGCTCGGAGAGAACGGATAATGCGGTGAGTTTCCGGTAGCCCAGTACAATGCTCCGGGGCGCGGCCGGGCCGAACTTTTCGGGCAGGGCGCGGGCAGCCAAATGATCGAGCTGAAAAGCTGTGAGACCGGTGAGCCTCGACAACAGACCTGAACCTGGATCAGCGAACCGTTCGGCGACGCTGATCAAGAGGCTGACCTATGGCGCCCTGGCTGTCATCTTCGCCTATGCCGTTCTTCCCGCCCCGTTCGAGCGCTTCGCCCCGCCTCAATGGTTGCTGCCGTTCGCAGGTCTGCGAATCGCCTCTATCTGCCGTGGGCTGGCATAGCGCCCGGCTGGGCGGTCATTGAAACCCTCGGACGTCGAAGCGGAGAGCTTCGCCAGACGCCGGTGGGTGGACGTCTGTCCGGTGACACCTATTGGTTCGTCGCCCATCGACGGTCGCGATGCCCAGTACGTCCGCAACATCGAGGCGGACCCCAAAGTTCGGGTGCGCATCCACGGCCGGTGGCGTATAGGAGTGGCTGTCCCCCTTGCCTGATGACGCCCCCAAACGCCGTCTTTGGCGACTCAATCTGGTCAACAGCCTGTTCTTATGGACTTATGGAGGAAAAGACCCGCTCACGATCCGAGTTGATCTTGAACCCTCGACTGGATTCAAGGATGTCGCAAGCTGATAGTGCCTCCGTACGCTGGCGGAGGTGGGGCAGTTCGGCTCGAAGAGGGTACCGCTTCGACACTGCGAGAGGTCAATCCTTGGACTCGCAGCGGTTTGGGCGGTCACGGGCTCGATTGGTGCAACATGTGGAAATGGCCACCATCCAACCCGGAGTCCCAGACGGCCCGCCCCGAGGCCGTTTCACCATCGTCTACCTGATTCATGAGGCGTTCCGACGGGACCTAACCCGGCTGGCCGCTGCGGTCCGGGACAAGGACGTGAGCACAGCGCGAGCGACACAGCTGGCCGGTCACTGGGACTTCATCAAGGATCAGCTGCACCACCACCACCAGGTAGAGGACGACTCGCTGTGGCCTCTGGTGCGTCCCAAGCTTTCGGGCCGGGACGAGCAGCTTGCGGTACTGGAGCTGATGGAAGCCCAGCACCGAAGCCTGGAGCCGTATACGAAGGGCGTCGACGGAGGTTTCACCTCGTTCGCTCGTCTGGGCGGGCAGCCGGCCGGAGAGGAGCTGGCTCGGAAGATTGAAGAAATGCAGTCGCACCTCGGCACCCACCTTGACGACGAAGAGCAACGGTGTTTCCCTGTTATTGACGAAGCCCTAAGTGAAGAGGAGTTTGACGCCTTCGGAAAGGCCACGGCCAAAGCCGTCGGCGTGCGAGGCTCAGCCCGTTTCTTCCCCTGGATATTCGACGGCGCCCAGCCGGTGGAGCGCCACGCGGTGTTGACCATGCCACCTCCTCCGGTACGGTTGCTGTGCCGCTTTATTTGGGAGCCCCGCTACACCCGCCGGGCCGCCGCCTTGTGGGGGGCGTAGTCGGTGCGTGGCCCAAATGCTTCGTTCCGTCGACGGTGACGTCATTTCCGACGCACCTGCGGGACACGAGATCCCGGTGGCACGTGCCGTAGTTGTACGGGCCGAAGGTGTCCCCGAATAACGGCCTCGACACAGTCGTCGACCTAACCCCACTTCGCTGGTCGTGAGACACGTTCCGCATTTCCATGCGAGGCTCTGTCGATGCCCTTGGTCTGGGTGACTGGAAATTCAGGGGTAGGAAAATCCACGGTCTGCGCGCTCCTGAAGAGCCGGGGAGAGCTGGCGCTGGATGCCGACTGGGAGGGATACAGCCATTGGGTCGATCGCACGAGCGGGCAGGTCGTAAGCAACCCACCGGATCCCGTGCCGGCTGGCTGGCTGGCCCACTTCGGTTGGAAGATCAATCGAGCGGAGGTCGAGACCCTCTCGAGGAGGACGCACGACAAGACGGCGTTCCTTTGCGGATCGGTCGAAAACGAGGAAGTCGTGAGGGACCTGTTCAGCCACATTATCTGTCTGGTGGCTGACAACGAGACGATTCGGGGCCGTCTCGGGACCCGCACCACAAATG
Source organism: Acidimicrobiales bacterium (assembly GCA_035602795.1). Lineage (GTDB taxonomy): Bacteria > Actinomycetota > Acidimicrobiia > Acidimicrobiales > RAAP-2 > Bog-473. The sequence continues at coordinate 9,484 of DATNLP010000395.1, forward strand.
CCTTCGGTAAGCACCCCGAAGAGCTAAAGGCGGCGCTCGGATGGAATGACGATGCCGAGGCAAGATATCGACGCCTCGGCGCAACGATCATCGACGGAAGGCGGCCTCTGCCGGAGGTCGCCGACGCGATCCTCTCTGCCGCTGCAAAGACCCTCTGACGTTCACGGGGGTGCCGTCGGAGGCTACGTCGTCAGACGCCTCGGCTGTCCTGCGCCGACGCCACCCCGTCGCTAGCCTGGCGGTCATGACGATCGACTTCCGCACTCGCGACGACGTCGACGTCGAGACGATCGACGTCGCGTACTTCTTCGGGACCCAGCTGCCCCGCCTGGCGGCGGAACGCTCTGCGCTGGCCGTCCCGGGCGCTCGCGAGCTCGGCGTCCTGCCGTTCACGATCGAGACGACGGCCGGCACCTGGACGTTGTGGGTCGACGACGATGCCGTCCGGGTGCGCCCCGGCGGCGGTGGGCGGGCCACGGTGCGTCTCGAGGTGGACGAGATCACCGACATCGTCTACGACCGCCGGACGCCGATGACGCTCCTCGCCGCCGCAACGCTCGACATGCCGATCGGTGACATTAACGACTTTCTCGACTGGTGGGTCGTCCTCCGCTCGCTGCTCGATGCCCGCTCCGTGCACACGGCGGGCGACGTCAGATTCACCGACCGTGACGGCGGCCCGCTTGACCTCCAGCGCTCGTTCACGGTCGACGACGATCCGGCCGAGCTGGCGTTCTACCTTGGCGAGGCGGGCATCTCCACCTGACCGAGGTCTTCACGACCGACGAAATGGACCAGGTCTCGGCCGACATGGATGCCGCCCTCCCGCGCTACCAAGAGGGTGACGGCCGGTCTTGGTGGGCCACCACCGCCGACGGCGAAGAGCGGGCGGTGCGCCTACAAAGGTTCCAAGAGGAGAGCCCTGCGACCGCGGCCTTGCTGGAGGACGACCGGCTCCTTCGCCTCGCCTCGCTCACGGGTGACGGGCATGTGCCGCGGGACCAGGGCGGCAACAAGATCGAGGCGCTTGTCAAGCCCATCGGCGTCGTTAAGGGCATCTCCGACCTGCCGTGGCACAAGGACTGCAGCCTCGGGCGGCACTCCTCGCGTTGCTGCAGCCTGACCGTTGGGATCTCGGTCACCGGCGCCGACCAACGCTCGGGCCAGCTCGGGGTCGTGGCCGGTTCCCACCGGGCCCTCGTCCAGCCCGCCTTCTTCCGCGACTCCTGGGGGCTGCCCGCGGTCCCGCTTCCGACCAGCACTGGCGACGTCACCGTCCACTGCTCGTGCACCCTGCACATGAGCCATGCGCCGGTCGCGCGGGAACGCCGCGTCATGTACACAGACTTTGTATTGCCCGCTCGTGCCGGTGACGATCCGGCGCCCAGCAGTGCGGGCGTCATCGATCGGGTGCGCGAGCGGGCTTACAGGGTGGTCAGCCAAGTCCCGTCGGCCGTCCGTCCTTGAGCATCCGCGTCGAGCCCCAGCCCCGCGGCGCTCTACATGCCGCACTTTGTTAGGCCTTGATCGTATGCAGACCTTTGATGACCGCCGAGTCGACACCTTCATCGACGAGGTGTCGGTCACCAAGACGAACGTGGCCGCCGCCAGCACGAGGGCTGTCTAGTCGGGGACTGGGGCTGTTCTCCTCCTCAACGACGTCCTCAGGTGCGGCGCTCGCGACCAAGACGACGACAGGGTAGATTCTTGTCGTGACCCGCGAACGGGTGTGGAAGCTGGTCTCCGCCGGCATCGGCATGCTGGGCGGCTTGCTCGCCCGGAAGCTCATGAGGGCCGGGTATCAGGCCGTCCGCAAGGACGCTGCCGCTCCTTCTCCGTTCGACCCCACCAGCGCCCGGTTCTCCTGGCTCGACGCCCTGCTGTGGGCGGCCGCAGCAGGCATCGGCCTTGGCATTACCAAGGTGCTGAGCGCCCGTGTCGCCGCAGTGGGCTGGGAGGCCGCCACCGGCACCCTCCCCCCGGGGTTCGCGGAGGAGCCCGCGGTCACCTGAGTTCGGCGGGGTGGTGGGACTTACACTGATACCGGGAGTGGGATAACCAGGGGAGGTTGCCCATGGATGGATCAGGTCGGGGGTGGATCGTTTTCTCTTCCGTTGTGCTCGGGACGGCCGGCATCATGCGGCTCTTCGACGCTATCTGGGCCCTCCGGTATCACGGTGTTTTGCCCGAGAACCTCCGGGGAGCGATCTTCGGCCACAGCCTCGAGAGGTACGGTTCGGTCTACCCGGTCGTGGCGATCATCTCGATGCTCTCGGCGATCGCCGTCATGAACGGCTCACAAGTCGCCCGCAGGGTGGGATCGTGGCCGGTTCCATCGCTGCGATCTCCTCGGCGTGGTGGATGCCCTACTAACCGGTGTGGTCACTCGTCTATACGGGCCTCGGCATTGCGGTGATCTACGGGCTGACGGTCTATGAAGGCAAGGCGACCGACCGCGTGATGTGAGATAGCCGAGCGGTGCCACCCACCAAGATGCGACGCAAGGAGTACGAGGAGGAGCTCGAGCGCTTGCAGGTCGAGCTCGTGCACCTGCAGAGCTGGGTCGTGCAGGAGCAGGCCAAGGTGTGCATCGTGTTCGAGGGCCGGGACACGGCGGGAAAGGGCGGCGTCATCAAGCGGCTCACCGAGCGGGTCAGCCCCCGAGTCTTCCGGGTCATGGCCCTCCCCGCTCCCAACGACCGCGAACGCTCGCAGATGTACATGCAACGGTACGTCCCCCACCTGCCCGCCGGAGGCGAGGTCGTGATCTTCGATCGAAGCTGGTACAACCGCGCCGGGGTCGAGCCGGTCATGGGGTTTTGCACCCAAGAGGAGTCGGCCCGGTTCCTCCAGCTGGTTCCCATCGTCGAGCAGGCCATCGTCGACTCCGGGGTGATCCTGCTCAAGTACTGGCTCGAGGTGAGCGAGGAGGAACAGACGCGCCGACTGAAAGCTCGCATCGACGACGACCGCAAGACCTGGAAGCTCTCGGGGATGGACGTCGAGTCCTACGGCCGCTGGTACGACTACTCCAGGGCGCGCGACGCCATGTTCGCCGCTACCGATACCGAGACGGCACCCTGGTACGTGGCTAACTCCGATGACAAGCGCCGGGCCCGCCTCAACATCATCAGCCACATCCTCGACCTAGTCCCCTACGAACGCGAGGAGCAGGCGCCCGTTGTCCTGCCGCCACGGCAAAAGAAGGGCGACTACCGAGAGCCGGGCGAGCACCGCCACGAGGTGCCGATGCGGTTCTGATCCGTTCTCCGGGGCGACACCTAGCCGGGTGGCGCGCCCGTCGCCAGGTGGACGAGGTCGCGCATCTGCACCTGGCGGGACTGGCGCCGCAGCGCGACCTCGATGTTGCCTTCCGGGACGAGCATGCGCAGACCTTGGGGGTGCGTGCGGAAGGTCATCGGCGTCTCGAGTTCAAGAGCCTCGCCGTCGATGCCGGCGTACGCCGCTCCGGATCGGGATGTGATCTCGAAGGTCTCGCAGGTGAATTCGAAGGCATGGCGGCTGCGACCCCCCTGGCCGGCCAGGGCGAGGGTGACGACCTCGGCCGCCTGTGCGCCCGTCGCCGCGGTCACGGCGAAGATCCCGAGCTGCCCGGTGTCGAGACGGAGGCGCTGGGAGGTACTGGGCGACGCGGCGAGTACGTAGGGGTCATTCGACACCATGACGAGGAAGGACCCGTCGACTTCGATGCCGTCGGGCGTCACGAACGACAGATCGAACGGCTCCTGCGTGTTGCCCAGCAGCTCGGGGAGCAGCCGCCGCGTCGTTTCCGCCTTGGCCTCTCGATAGCCCTCCTGCTGGACGATGGTGGCGTAGACACCCAGCGAGACGTTGTTGACGAAGAACCGGTCGTTCACCGTCGCATAGTCGACTCGGCGCTCGATCGCATCGCGGAAGGCGTACAGGCTCTGGCGCGGGTCGCGGCGATCCAGCCCGAGATCGAGGGCGAAGTGGTTCCGCGTCCCCGCGGTGACGCAGACGAAGGGAAGATCGTGCTCGACCGCGATGGAGGCGACCAGGGCCTGCGAGCCGTCTCCGCCCGCCATGCCCAAGCAATCGGCACCGCGGGCGATGGCGTCGCGGGCGAGCTCGGCGAGGTCGAGGCCGTGGTCGAGCATCACGGTCTCGACCCCGAGGGAAGAGGCCAACTCCACCAGACCGAACTTCTCGACCTTGCCGCCGCCCGACCACGGATTGCACAACAGGACCGGGTGCGCGGGTCGTGTGGCGCGGTGCACTTGGCCGGCGGCTGTGCTTCGGAGGCTCGCGACCAACGCGGCCCGGGCCGCCAGAACGGCCATACCGAGGAGTCCGAGGCAGATAAGTGCTCGGACAAGGGACTCCCAGTCTTCGTGCCCGGCCAAGAGCAACGCACTGACCAGTATGGCGGCTCCCAGGATCGCCCCGACGACGCCGAACCAGCGGCGGGGGGGTCGTTTCGTGATCGCCCACCAT
>DATNLP010000227.1:0-2232 GCA_035602795.1 Acidimicrobiales bacterium
CCCCCAGGGCCTGGCCCGGCGCCGCCACCTGGCCGTGCGCGGTCGCCACGTGGTCGGGCTCGAGGACGAGTACTTCGTCGACCCCTCCGGGCAGCCGGCCGCACCGGCGCCGGCCTCCGACGGCGCGGCGGGACACGACGGCGACGCCGGCGGCGAGCGCCTGCTCTCCGACGGCCTCGTCCTCGGCGGTCCCGGTGCGCTGCTGTCCGCGCTGGGCCAGGCACGGACGGGCCACATGGGCGACATCATCGGCACCATTCAGCGCGAGCAGGACGAAATCATCCGCTCCCCGCTGGGCGGGGTGCTCGTCGTCCAGGGCGGCCCCGGCACCGGCAAGACCGCGGTGGCACTGCACCGCGCCGCCTACCTGCTCTACACGCACCGCTTCCCGCTCGAGCGCCAGGGCGTGCTCGTGGTGGGGCCGAACCCGCTCTTCCTGCGTTACATCGAGCAGGTCCTCCCGTCCCTGGGCGAGACGGGCGTGAGCCTCTCCACCGTGGCGGGCCTCGTGCCCGAGGTGCGCGTGCGCGGCATCGACGACGCGGCGGTGGCGAAGCTGAAGGGCGACGCCCGCATGGTCAAGGTGCTGGCGCGCGCCGTCCGCAGCCGAGAGCGCCCGCTGCGGCGCGACGCCGACGTCCCCTTCGGCGCCAGCGTGCTGCGACTGCGCGCCGCCGCCACCGAGGACATCGTGACCCTGGCCCGTCGGCGGCCCGGCACGCACAACGCGCGCCGCCGCTTCGTCGAGGCGCAGGTGCTGCGCGCCCTGGCCGACCACTACCGGGCCCGCCTGGCCCGCACCGGCGCCGACCTCGGCGAGGAGGCACCGAGCCAGGAGGAACAGGACGACCTGGCCCAGCGCCTGCGCCGCGTCCCCGAGGTGGCCGAGGCGCTCGACCGCATGTGGCCCCGCCTCTCGCCCCACGAGTTCCTCCACGACCTCCTCGGCGCCCGGCCCCTGCTGGCCGTGGCCGGCAAGGGGATCCTCTCGGCCGACGAGATCAAGCGCCTCTACCGTCCCCGCGGCGCCGCCCTCGAGGCCGTGCCCTGGACGGTGGCCGACGCCGCGCTGGTCGACGAGGCGCGCACCCTCCTCGGACCACGCCGGGGCGGGCGGCCCAACCGCCCCCGGGCCCAGCGCACCGACGAGGCGTTGGCCCAGGAGTTCGGGTTCTGGCCTCAGGGCCTGGCGCAGTCCCCGCTACCCGTCGGCGCGGGGCTGGTCGCCGGCGAGGACGACATCCGCTCCTTTGGCCACATCGTGGTCGACGAGGTGCAGGACCTCTCACCCATGCAGCTGCGCATGCTGGCCCGCCGCTCGCTCTCGGGCTCCATGACCGTGGTGGGCGACATCGCGCAGGCCACCGGGCCCTGGGCCCCGACCAGCTGGGACGACATCACGCGGCACCTGAGCCCCCAGCGCGCCCCCCGCCTGGTGGAGCTCACGGTCAGCTACCGCACCCCCTCCGAGGTGGTGGCCCTGGCCTCGAGGGTGTTGGCCGTCGCCGCCCCGTCGGTCGCGCCGCCGCGCCCGGTGCGCCAGTCCGGGTTCCCGCCCCGCATTGTGGAGGCGACCCGAGCCGGGCTGTCGAGCGCCCTGGCCGAGGTGGCGCGCCAGGAGGTGGCGGCCGTCACGCCCGGCCATGTCGCCGTCCTCGGCCCGGCCGTCATGCTCCCCGAGCTGGTCCGGGCCCTGGTCGACGCCGGTCTCGACCCCATCGACCCGCGCGACGCGGCAGGCGACGGCCTGGGGGCCGGGCTGGTGGTCCTGCCCGCCGACGAGGCCAACGGCCTGGAGTTCGACTCGGTCATTGTGGTCGAGCCGTCGCTGGTGGCCTCGGTGGGCGACGAACCCGCCGGCGAGAGCCCGCCGGTCGCCACGACCAGGGGCCTGCGGACGCTCTACGTGGCCCTCACCAGACCCACCAGGCGGCTGGCCGTCGTGCACGCCGAACCGCTTCCCATCGACCTTGGCTGACCTGGGCGTTCTGCCCGGATGCCTGGGGTGGGGCGCCCCCACCTGCGTTTTGGCATTTTCGGGCTCCGGTGGACTAAAAAAGCGCTGTGACCCAGGCCGTTTCGGCGGAGATCCCCGCGCCACAGGGAAAGATCATCCACGACCGGCCTCCGATGCTGGCCATCGGGGTCATGATCTGGCTCGGATCCGAGCTGATGTTCTTCAGCGGCCTCTTCGCCGCCTTCTTCACCATCCGGGCCAACACGGTGGGTCCG
>DATNLP010000245.1:0-3226 GCA_035602795.1 Acidimicrobiales bacterium
CGGTTGCACCCGGACGGACTTCACCCGCCCGGCCACCCGCACACGCTGGCGGGGCACGACCGCGGCGATCGGTGTGGTCGCCCCCGCCCGCTGGGCCAACGTCTGGTCGGCCGCCAGCACGGTCCCGGGGCGCCGTGGGCCGTCGCGCCGCCCCATGCGGTCGAGCCCGGCCCGCCCCTCGCGGTCGACCGACGGACCGGAGCCGTCGCCGGCGACCTCCCCGTCCAGCCGCGCCCGCTCCTGGACGGAGCGGCCGTAGGAGCGGACCCGTTCGCCGAATTGGCCGCCCACGGCGAAGGGGACGATGGTGGCGCTCACGTGCGGCACCTGACCCAGGACGGCGGCAATCTTGTCGGCGGTGCGGTCGTGCAGGAAGCGCTGCCAGACCCGGGCGTAGCTGCGCCGCGGCAGGAGCACGGTGCACTCGGTGTCGCCGTCCAGCGTGGCGTCGGCCACGAGCTCAATGGCCGCCCGGCCCAGGCGCCGGTCCGGAACCTCGATGATGTCGAGCGGCAAGCGGCCCAGGCCGAACCGGCCCCACTCGGACTCGAGCTCGTGGGCCGCCTTGGTGTCGATGTCGAAGTGCACCGCCCGCAGGTCGTCGGGCGTCAGCGTGCGCGCGTACTGCAGGGCGCGCACCGTCGCCATGTCGAGGCGGTCGACGAACACGACCACCACGTGGCGCCGGAGCAGCGGGGCCTCCGACGCCTCGGCCACCCCCGTCTCGAGCATCCCGGCCTCCTCCACATACTGGTGGTGCAGGCGGATCAGGCCGATGTAGAGGAGCGGCCCGACCACGAAGATCAGCCAGGCGCCCTCCTTGAACTTCGCCACGGCGAAGATGAGCACGACGGTGAAGGACAGGAAGGCGGAGAATCCGTTCACTACGATGCTGCGCTTCCAGTGGCCCTCCCGCGCCGTGAGATGGTGCTTCACCATGCCCGATCCGGCCATGGTGAAGCCGGTGAACACACCGATGGCGTAGAGCGCCACCAGCCCGTTGACCTGTGCCTTGTACACGAGCACGAGGGCCAGGGCCACGCCCGTCAGCACGAGAATCCCGTTGGAGAAGGCCAGGCGATGGCCGCGCCGGGTCAGTTGACGCGGCAGGAAGCGGTCGCCGGCCACGAAACTCGCCAGGTACGGGAACCCGTTGAAGCTCGTGTTGCCGCCGGTGTAGAGGATGAGCATCGTCGCCAGCTGCACGACGTAGAACGCAAGGTGCCCGGCCGGGCTGGTGCCGAAGACCGCCTTGGCCTCTTGGGACACCACCGTGGGCGACCCGATCTGGTAGGGGACGGCGTGCGTCCACCGGGCCAGCAGCGTCACGCCGAGGACGAGGAAGGCGAGCGTCGAGCTCATGGCGACGAGGGTCTGGCGGGCGTGCTTGGCCTCGGGCTTGCGGAAGCTGCTCACCCCGTTGGAGATGGCCTCGAGGCCGGTGAGCGACGACCCACCGTTGGCGAAGGACCGCAACAGGAAGATGAAGGCCAGCCCCATCAGCCAGCCCTCGCCGGGCGTGCCGATCTTCCCCCCGTAGAGCTGGCTGGCGGGCGGCAGTGGGATGTAGTGCAGGGTCCCGAGCGCCTCCTTCACGAACCCGAGCACAATGACGCTCGTCAGCGACAGAATGAAGAAGTAGGTGGGGATGGCGAAGTAGCTCCCCGCATCGCGGATGCCGCGCAGGTTGCCGTACAAGAGGAGCAGGATCACCCCGACCGTGATGGCCACCGTGTCGGTCGTGTTGGCCAGGCTGGGCACCGCGCTGGTCAGCGCCGCCGTGCCGGCCGACGTCTGGACGGCCACGGTGACCGTGTAGTCGATGAGGAGGGCGACGGCGGCGATCTGCGCGATGCGCGGACCGAAGTTGTCGCGGGCCACCACGTAGGAGCCACCGGCCTTGGTGTAGAGCTGAATGACCTCCAGGTACGAGAGGGTGACGAAGAACAGCACGGCGAGGATGGCGAGGGTGATGGGCACGACGAGGGCGAAGGCGGCCAGGCCGACGTAGGGCACCAGCTGGGTCAGCATCTCCTCGGTGCCGTAGGCCGAGGACGAAATGCAGTCGGGCGCCAGCACACCCAGCGCGGTGGGCTTGCCCAGGCGCTCCGAGGCGAGCTGCTCGGTGACCAGAGGAGGCCCGAGCAGCTTGTTTTTCAGGCGGTAGCGACGGGTCTCGGGGATGTTCTCCGCCGCGACCCCGTGCAGGGGAACCGGAGGCGCTGTCGCCGTCGCTCGGGTCGCCACGGCCACACAGTAGAAGGAAACGCCGCTTGTACAGGGCCGCCTTTTGCAAGACACGACGCGGCGTGTTGCACTGTGGCGTGCACGTCGTCGTCGTCGGGTGTGGCCGGGTGGGGTCGGGCCTCGCCATCTCCCTCAGCGCCGAGGGCCATACGGTGGCCGTCCTGGACAAGTCGGCCAAGGCCTTCCGGCGCCTCAAGGAGTGGGACGGCCCCTGCATCGTGGGGTCGGGGTTCGACCGGGACGACCTCGAGAAAGCCGGCGCGCTCGAGGCCGGCGCCCTGGCCGCCGTGACCAGCGGCGACAACACGAACATCCTGACCGTGCGCATCGCCCGGGAGACCTACAAGATCCCCAACGTGGTGGCCCGCATCTACGACCCGCGCCGGGCCGAGATCTACCAGCGCCTCGGCATCCCCACCGTGGCCACCGTGACATGGACGATCGACCAGGTCCGGCGCCGGCTGCTGCCCGACGAGGACGTGACCGACTGGTCCGACCCGTCGGGTCGCCTCACATTGATCGACCGCTCGCTGCCCGATGCCTGGGCCGGCCAGCCCCTGAGCGAACTGGAGCAGCCCGGCAAGCTGACCGTGGTCGCCGTGACCCGCGGCGGCGTGCCGCGCCTCGATGCGCGCGACCTGGTCGGCCAGGAGGGCGACGTGCTCCACCTGGCCGTGCTCGACGACGCGCTGCGCGCATTCGACGCGGTGCTCGAGCGCAGTCGGGCGACCAAGCCATGAAGGTCGCCATCGCCGGCGCGGGCAGCGTCGGCACCGCCATCGCCGCAGACCTGCGCGCCAACGGCCACGACGTGCTCGTGCTCGAGCAGGATCCCGACCTGGTCGAGCGTCTGCGACCCACGCTCGACATCACCTGGGTGGCGGCGGACGCCTGTGAGGTGTCCTCCCTCGACGCCGCCGGGCTGGCCACCGTGGACGTCGTCGTGGCCGCCACCGGCGACGACGAGGACAACCTCGTC
>DATNLP010000255.1:0-9356 GCA_035602795.1 Acidimicrobiales bacterium
CACGAATCGGTGGCCAAGATGATCCAATTGGACCTTGCGAGCCTGGACCGAGAACCGGAAAGTCCGATCGGGGACTTTTCGTTCCACGGATGCACGGGTGGTGTCGCCGCCTTCAAAGGCCGACCACCGTGGGAGTACCACGGTCAAGGCGACGAGCTTCTTTTCATCTTGGCGGGCGAGTCGGAACTTACAGTGCTAGAAGAGGACAGTCGTTCAGTGTGGACGCTTTCAGCAGGCCATCTGGCGATTGTTCCGAGGGGTCATTGGCACTCCAACAACGCTCCCGGCGGAGTGACGATGTTGTGGATCACTCCTAGCGAAGGCAACGAGCACTCCTGGGAGGAGCCGAGCGTCTGAGAGCTTGGGATCAGGCACGGACGGTCACTGTGGCGACGAGGTGTCGCACCGTCCCGGCGCACTGGGACACCGCCGGTTACGGGTCCGGGACGACAATTTGGAGCTGCGACAGCAATGTGTCTACCGCCAACTTAATTTGTCCATATACGCCCTGAACATCGGCAATCTGCCATGTTTGAGACCTCGCCAACGGGATGTGGAACTGCTTCACCGAATCGTCGTAGACATCATGATTCATGAAAACAATGACGTCGGAATGATCAATCATCGATTGTGTGGTTTGAGTCCAGGTTGTTCCGGTGAGCTGAAGCAGGTTTTCGTTCTGCAATAAGAGCCTCACGAAGGGCACTATCGGGCCGTTGAGATCACGATCCGCCTCGATGCCACTCGACAGAATCGTAATGTCGTGAACGTCTAGAGTGAGCGACTTGGCGTAGGTCTCGGCTAGCCGGCTTCGATGGGTATTTCCTCTACATACGAAATGGATAACCATCTAGGTCAAGAATAGAGGCCACAGATCTCGTCGAATCTGTTGCATGGTGGCATTGCTGAATGTCGGCCGACTTAACGGTGTCTCACTGTCCCGGCGTACCGGGCCACCCAAGTCCGAGCCCGCGTAGCCTAAGGCCGTGAGAACAATGGTCGATACCGACCCCCGTCGGCCTCCGCTCAGAATCGACCTGTTTGTAAAGGCAGTGAGAAACGAGCACCAGCCCGACAGACCGTTGATCTGGACCGGCGAGTCGAACTTCCCGATTGGCTGCAGGGTTGGGGCATCGAGCCTGCCTGAGCTGGTCGGGATTGCGGAGGCTCACGGACGACAAGTGCTGCCCGGCGAGGAGATCGAACTTCACACCCTTCTTGTTCCTGCTAAGACGCCACCAGAACCTGTAGTGGAGTTTCATTCCGACGAGTGGCCGTCAGGACGCACACCGGGAACCTTCTAGGGCGCCCAAACCCCGGCGGTCTGGGGCAGTGAGTCGTCAGATCGGTTCCCCTACTATGTGCCACAAGGACGCTCACAACTGTGAAAGGCAAGACCGTGGAAGGCTATGTATTACGGGACGCGCCAGGCTGGACTTGGAAGGCGAATGGGCGCGACAACGAGCGACGCTTTGACTTCCTGGTAATCGAGCATCTCGCGTACGGGGCGGGGCCGCCGTTGCACTTCCATACCACGTTCGAAGACTCGTTCTTCGTTTTGGACGGTCTGCTCACAGTCCAGCTAGGGGACGACGTTGTCGAGCTCAGGTCGGGAGACTTCGCGACCGCCCCGCCCGGCGTCCCGCACAGCCTCACGAACGCACACGCTGACCAGAGTGTCTGCCGGGCGGTCAACCTATTGACACCGGGTGTCGGCTTCGATCGCTACATAAGTCAGATCGACCAGCTCGCCGCGAGGGGCGACCACGAGGGCATGGAACGGCTCAACGCTGAATACGACGTGACGATCGTCGGTCCGAGCGTGGCCGATCGACTCGGACTCTCGTAAGGCAGAAAATCGGCGAACACGGAGTGCCGCCAATCCGGCGTTACGGGGATACCTCGGCCTTCAACGGGGGCGATTCTTGGTCCCGATACCTGTCGTGATGATGAGGACAGCCGCCTCGTCATCGACGTCGGCCGTGTGCCAAACACCCGGGGGATTGATCACCGCCTCGCCCTGATTGAGCACAGCCGACCGAACTTGTCCATTTATTTCTTGGAGGAGTGTGATGGTTCCCGCAGTGCACACAACCAACTCTTCCCCTAACGGGTGCATCTCCCACGACTCCCACGACGTTGTGTATCGGTGCATCGAGACGAGTCGTCCCTCGACCCCATCGGAATCTGTACGTGCTTCATAGCGCTCGTACCATTCAAGGTTGCCGGTGAACTGCTCCTGGGGGACAACCCTCGCTCCGAGACCCAAGTGGACCGGATCCGTTTGAAGGTTGAAGACGGCGTCATCCACGACACAAGTGTGACGATGTGAAGACTCGTTGTCTACCGAGAGTCACCCCTCCCGGCGAGTGTTCTGGGGCAGTCTCGGATCTGCTCGACATCAGCGCTTCTGAGGCCTGCGCCATTGTTCCGCTTCGATCGTGAACAGGACCCTGGGACGCAGGCCCCTCCACGTCTGTACCGGGCTCGTCAGTCCTCGGTTGGTGAGGCCGGACCTCTCCAGCACCCGAAGGGACGCCAGGTTGTCGGGGTCAGCGGTTGCCTGCATCGTGGCTCCATCCAGTGCGGAGAAGCCAAAGGCGAGCAAGAGCCGGGTGGCCTCGGTCGCGTAACCCCGCCCCCAACGGTCCGAGCGGAGGTACCAGCCCAACTGGCCGCTGTCCGTTCCTTCGATGCTGTCGATTCCGGCCCAGCCGCAGAAGCCCATCGCGTCTTCAACCACCAGGTTGTAGCTAATGGTTCCCGGTCTTGCGGGACGAAGTCCCGAAGCAGGATCGGATCCCCTTGCAGCTTCAGCACGGACGGAGAATATGCGGCATTCGACTATCCCCGAAATGCCGCAGATGGCACCCCCTTCCGGAGATCGGGGGCACAGAAATGGCCTGCTAGAGCAGTTAGAACCAAATGATGGCGGATTGGACGCGTGATGGACTCAGTACTGGCCCTTGATCACGAAGTACGAGCCTCGGATGGTCCCTGCTAGCTTCGACTTCTGGCGCGCAAACTTGAACGAGCTCAACTCGGAGGGGACGTCCATCCCTTCGGAGAGTTTGAACCCGACCGCCCGCTTCGGATCCGTCCCGTCGAGCGTGTACAGGACGTTGATCGAGAGCCCGCTCTCGTAGAACACGTAAGTCCAGCGGATGTTCTCGACCTGGAACGTCGTTGCCTCGAGCGGGGGCGACGCGATGACGATTTCACGTTCCTCCTTGAGAATCCGACGCACCAAGTCGATGTCCTTCTTTGCCTTGGATGCAGGCTCAACCGTGAAGACGTGGTCGAACTTGTTCTTGAAATAACGAGCCTCGTTCGCCCGCAGGCCGGCCAACGCGGCCACCACGGGCGACGACTCCAGGCCGACGGTCGATACATTGACAAAATCAACGGAATGACCCACAGATGGAGAGTATATGTGGCGACATATTTTAACCATTGGTTGAGATTGACGGAGGCTGTGAGGGGGTTCTCGGCTTGCCGCATGGTGCACCCCGAGCCGGCGTCATGGGGCAGGTGTGTGCGAACGGGAGAAGTTGGCCGAGTGAGCGTCTCACGGTTGTAAACGAATGTTGACAACCGCGTGCGATTCGTTCAGTGTTGAGACGGTGAAACCCTCGGAGTCGTTCTGGGAAGCATGGGAGCGCATTAGGACAAGTGCAGACCCTGACCCGCTGGAAGTCCTTCAAGTAGCGGCCGCATTTGGTCGTTACTTTGATGCGGCCCAGAAGGAAGCAATCTCGTTTGCGCGCTCGGCTGGGCTGTCGTGGGAGCAGATTGCCGAGTCCCTCGGCCAGAGCCGACAAGCCCTGTGGCAGCGTGCGAGTAGAGACGCGTCACTGCAGGCGCTGTTGGCCGCATCCGGAAAGCGACGGTGGGGGGCGGTCAAACGTGATCCCATCTCCTGGTACGAAGAAACGAAACCCTTCCCCGCCTAGTCTGAAAGCGAACCAGGGGTCTGGTATTGCCCCCTGACCGGCGATCGGGGGCACTCCAGCTGCCTTCGGACAATCCCTTGCAGGACGCAGCTGGATATGCCACACCCATCCGACACTGGAATGGTCGCGGTCAGGGTCGAGACAATCGCCACGGGGAGCTGCGGCATATGATTAGACGGAATGCTGGGCAAGGGCAGGGAGGGTGCCGATGGCTGCCCCGAAGCTCCAGGTGACGGGCATCAACCACGTGGTGCTTCACGTCACCGATGTTGAGCGATCGAAGAGTTTCTATATGGACATACTTGGCTTCGAGGACCGCAACATCTCCGATGGGCCCCCCAACATGAAGGCCAGCTTCCTGCAGTGTGGCATGCAGGGCCTTGACCTGTTCGAGGTCCCCGGTGATGCCCACGGCGGACAGGAGATGAACCACATGGCGTTGAACGTGACGGCCGATGACCTCGACCAGCTGGTTCGCCGCCTCTCCGAGGCTGGTGTGGATGCGGCCGAGCGCACCCCGCGCAACTCGGTGTTCATATCCGACCCGGACGGTCACCGCCTCGAGATGTTGCCTGACACCGCCAGCGAGCGGGCCCGCGAGCGCCAAGGGACCGCTGCCATCACGTAGCTGCCTCAAACGGGCTCGCTTGATCTCGTAGAACCGGCGATCGGGGGCACTCAGGCCACGTTCTAATCGGCTTCACCTCCAGAGTGCCGCGAGAACGCAAGCCGCGTTTACTCAGGCTGACGGACGGTGAGGGAGCTTCCAGCCGGGACGAACAAAATGGCACGTCTCGCCATCGGGATGCTTCTGCAGGTAGTCCTGGTCGTCGTCCTCAGCCTCCCAGAATGGCCCGGCCGCGACCACCTCCGTAACGACCTTTCCGGGCCACAAGCCCGATGCATCGACATCGGCGATGGTGTCGAGGGCGGTGAGTCTCTGTTCTTCGCTCGTATAAAAGATGGCCGAACGGACGCTTCGCCCCACTTCGTTGCCCTGTCGGTTCAACGTCGTCGGATCGTGGAACTGGAAGAAGAACTCCAGGAGATCCCGATACGAAGTGGCTTCGGTGTCATAGATGATCTCCACCGATTCGGCGTGATCGCCGTGATCGTCGTCGGTGGGATCCGGGGTTTCCCCGCCGGACCATCCGACTCGGGTCGAGACCACCCCGGGTTGACGACGGATCAACTCCTGGGCGCCCCAGTAGCACCCACCCGCAACGATCGCTGCTTCGTCGCTCATTAGCGCCCCCTCTGGAGCGGTACGGGACAAACCTGATTTCACGGATGCTAGTGATCTCGAGAGGCTCCGTGAATGGGTGACCCCTCACGTGCCGGTCGAGATGAGGTAGCCATCAGCGTGCGCCAATCCCCGTAGGGCTCCCGCTTCCGCTCCCGTCGTTTGGGGGCAGGGGCTACGGGTGAACGTCTGCCGTCACCGGCTGATTTCGAGAGGTCTCCTTCGAGTTCGATCAAGCTCCGGTCGGTATTACACCTCGACGCTGATTTCGATGCGGGGTGGTCCGCTCACGCCCGCTCTAGCCATGGCGTCTTTCAGATCGGGATCGTCGGCAAAGGCGTGGGCTTCATCCACCGAGGAGAACCAGTGCAGCCCCGTAATCTCGTTCGGATCATCGGCGTTCCGAAACACAGTGGCGTCGGTGACTCCGTGTTTGTCACGTATGGGTTGCGCCTTGTCATATTCGATCCGCCAAGCGTCAAAGTCCTTCACGGGATGCTGCACAACCATCAATACCGTTGCCATCTGATGCTCCTCAGTGTTCCCTTTGATCAGCCGGGCTCTCCGCTTCCGACAGTAGCTCCGACCTGCCGCAGAGGCGCACCCCGGACCGGCGACTGAATGGGGGCAGGGGCGCCGTCGGCGCCGCCGCAGGTTCTCGTCAACGTCTTGCGGCGAACACCTGCCAGCGTCCGGGAAATCAAACTCGATTCCCGAACCCACCACGAGGTCAGTCACGGTCCGGGAGACGAGGACTTCGCCAGGCTGTGCCAACGCCTCGATCCTCGCCGCAATGTTTACACCGAGCCCCGCAATGTCGTCTCCACGCAGCTCGACCTCGCCTGTGTGGACGCCCGCGCGTACGTCGATGCCAAGGGCCTGAGCGCCATCGCTAATAGCCTGGGCGCACCGCACGGACCGGGCCGGGCCATCGAAGGTGGCAAGTATCCCATCGCCTGTCGTCTTGACGAGCCGACCGCCGTGCCGAGCGACCTGACGTTCAGCCAAGGCGTCGTGTCTGTCGAGTAGGAGCCTCCACGCTTTGTCTCCGAGCTCGGCGGCTTGGCGAGTTGAGTCAACGATGTCAGTGAAGAGGACGCTGGCCAGTACCCGGTCCGGTTCGTGCACTGAGCGGGCGCCGGTCAGGAACTCCTCGACCTCGTCGAGAATCTGATTGGTGCCCTCGGTCCACCAGAAGTGATCGGTCCCCGGCACCTCCACCAGCCGAGCGCCGTCGGTGTGCTCTGCCACGTATTCCCCGTGTGCTAGCGGGATCATGCGGTCCCCGGTTCGGTGCACGACCAGGGTCGGTGCGTGCACCAATGGAAGTGCTGCTCGGACGTCGATCTCCATGTACGAACTGAGGAGAGCCATAGCTGCTCCAGGGCTCGAAGCCAGGCGCTGCATGCGGGCAAACCCCTCTCGCGCTCGGGGGTCGTCGGCGACGCTGGGAGCCCAAGCGCCGAGCGCGACTCCGCTACCCCAGCGAGGCTCCAGATAGTGCGCAAACGCGTACAGTTGCTCACTGGGCATCCCGATCGGATAATCAGGACAGGACGTGATGCGAGCGTAGGACCCCATGAGCACGAGAGCTTGTGTCCGTTCGGGGTGTGCGGCGGCGAACAGGATGGCCATAGGTCCGCCTTCTGATATACCGAAAAGGGCTGCTCGCTCCGAGCCTGCGGCGTTCATCACTGCTTCGATGTCAAGCATGCGGCGGTCAGCATCGGGCAGTCGATCGGTCCGGTCGGACATTCCGGTGCCGCGCTTGTCGAACATGATCACCCGGGAGAACGTCCCGAGCCGACGAAGGGCATCGCTCATTGCCTCGTCATCCCAGGCCAGCTCGACGTGCGAAATGAACCCCGGGATTATGACGAGATCGAACGCCCCACTACCGAATAGCTGGTAGGCGATGTGAACACCATCGTCAGCCTTGGCGTAATGGGTCTCTGGCAGGAGGTCCACGGTGACCATTTGATCAGGACCCAAGGCCAGGTGCCTAACGGGGTGCAGATGACAGTCCTGGCAGCGAACGGGCCATCCCAGACTGCCCCCAAGGTGCCTGTCCCCACCTAACCGGCGAAGTGGGGTAGGGGGGCTAACGAGAATACGAGTTGACCTTCGCATCCGAACAGGTCGACATCCGCAACCAACTGAGATGTATCGTCCCAAGCGGTCAGGTCCGACCGCGATTTGGCCTTATTGCCCAAAGGAGCCCCAATGTCGCTAGATGCGGATAGTCCCTCGCAGGAATCTGGCCGATGGTCGAAGATCGCACCCTTATTCGGACTCTTGTTCGTCATTTTCGTCGTGGGCAGCGTCTTTGCTGCTCCCAACACCCCGGCCACCAATGCCTCCCCCGCCTCGATCCTCCACTACTACCGGACTCACAAGAACCAAGTCGGGATATCGGCGCTCCTTATCCCACCTGCCGTCGTATTCGGTCTCATCTGGTTCAGCTACCTTCGCACCTGGCTCCAGCGCCGTGACGTTGACCAGCGTTGGGGCATCATCACCTTTGCCGGAGGCGTCCTCTTCGCGGTGACCGGTGGCGTTGTGGGTGGGGTGCTGATCGCCCTCAACGACGCTCCCGACCACCTGACCGCCTCCAGCGCCCAGACACTGAACTTCCTCCAGTCCGATATGCCCTCGATGCTGGCGTCCATGGCCTTCGGCGTGATGGCCATCGCGGCTGGTGTCGCCATCGTGAAGAGCGCTCTGCTGCCGACCTGGTTGGGCTGGGTGAGCCTCGTACTGGGAATCCTTGCCGTAGTCCCCATCGGCGACTTCTTTGCCTTACCGGCCATCGGCGTGTGGACGCTCATCCTCGTCGGCGTGATCTGGTTCCGCACCGACCCCGATGGGAAGTTGGCACCCGTGAGAGCGAACGACACCACGCTCATCGAGGTGGTGATCCAATAGCGACTTTCAACCGGGCTCCCCAATGTGCCTGCCCAACTTCCCGGCGGCGGGAATCGGGGGCACCCATGTACTCCTGAGGTGCCCCACTCGTGCCGGAGTGTGACACCCACCCGATGCGTTCGGTGTCACTGCAACGACTCCCGAGTGCTTTTGCCCTGGCACACGCCAGGGAGCAATATCTCAAAGTGTCCGAGAGTGTGATCGTCGTCCGTCAGGCAACTGTCGCTGATGGAGAAGAGATTGGGGAAGCCCATGCTTCGGCGTGGGAGGTTGCTTACGTCGACCTCTTTGAGCCCGATGTTCTCCGTCAGGCAGCAGCACTTAGGCGGACGATGTGGAGCCAAAGGCTGGCGAGTAGCGACTTCGACTTCGCCAGCCTCTTGGTCGCCGACCAGGGCGAGCGTGTGGTCGGGTTCTGCGAGTTCGGCAAAGATCGAGAGGACACTGGTCGAGGCGAGATCTTCGGCTTCTACCTACATCCCGCCGCGTGGGGGCAGGGAGCGGCGACCCAGCTGATGGCGGCCTCCTTGAGAGGCTTGGCGACTCTGCGTCTCGATCCCGTCGTTGTGTGGACACACCCCGGCGCGGGCCGTGCTCAGTCCTTCTACGTCAAGAGCGGCTTCAGAGCGACGGGAGGATCCAGGGTCGAAACCCTTGGTTCCGGGATAGATGCACCGGAGCTCGAGTTTGTGCGCGTTGGCAGCTCCTGATGGAGCTGGCAAGGGGCTCCCATAGCCGGCGGTATGGGATGGTCTATAAGCAGTCGGATACTCCGCCGGTCTTAGCCCCGGGGTGCGAAGAACTCAAGTGCGATGTTGTCGGGATCTCGAAACGACAATGCCGAGTAGTAAGGCGTGTCCACGATGCCACCGTTGGGGATGCCGAGTTCGTTCAGACGGATTTCCCATGCCTTTAACTCATCGCGGTTGGCACACCCGAAAGCCAGATGATCGAGCCCCGGCCGCCGCTCGTTGAACGGCTCAGTGCTGTCCAAATCAGGGAACTGAGTTACGCCAACGATTGTGCCGCCGGTAAGCCAAGCGACGCGCTGGAACGGACCTGTGTCCTCGTCAAGGATTGGGTCCGAGCCGAAGAGATCCTTGTACCAAGGCACACTCCGTTCAAGGCTCGTAACCGTTAGCGCCACGTGAGTAATCGCAGGGAACTCAGGCATCTCTTTTCTCCCCTTCGCACCTCGTGGACGCAGCGAATGCTACCTCTTTGGCTGGCAACTC
>DATNLP010000400.1:0-17257 GCA_035602795.1 Acidimicrobiales bacterium
GTCCAGCAGGAGCACCTTGGGTTGGGTCATGAGAGCCCGGGCCACCTCGACCACCCGCGCCCGCGCCGTGGGCAGCTCGCTCACCTCGCGCTCCGCCACGTCACCCAGCCCGAGCAGCTCCAAGGTCCGCTCCGTCTCGGCGTCGACGTCGATCCGGCCGCGGCGTCCCCACGTGTTGCGGATCTCACCGGCGACGCGGATGTTGTCCCGCACGGTGAGCGACGTGAACAACTCCAGCCGTTGGTAGGTGCGCGACAGGCCGCGGCGCGCCCGCGCCGCCGGGCCCGCCCCGGTGACGTCGTGACCGTCGATCATGACCCGCCCGGACCTGGGAGCGAGCAGCCCGCTCACGACGTTGAACAGCGTGGTCTTGCCGGCCCCGTTGGGACCGATGAGCCCGGTCACGCCTCCGGTGGGCACCGAGATGGACACGTCGCTCAGCACCTGGGCCCCGCCGAAGGCCATGCACACCTCGGACACCTCAAGAGCGGGCATTGGCCACTCCTTCGACCGCCGGCACGCCGCCGACCGCCATCGGCGCCGCTGTGGCGGGCCGCCCCTGGCCCTCGTGGGCAGGGACGGTGCCGGCCCGGAACACGTCGGGCCGCACCAGGCGGCCGATCCCCGGCACGATCAGAGCGACGGCCGCCGTCCCCAGCACGAACCACCAGTTGCCCATGACCTTGCTCAGCACGAGCAGGTAGAGCACGACCTCGGCCACCACCCCCAGCGCCAGGACCGGCTTCACCCGCCACAGCGGGCGGTAGCTGGCCACGATCTGCGGCACGGCCCCGCTCGGGTTACGGCCCAGGCTGATGCCGACGAGGGCCGGCGCCACCAGGGACAGGTTGGCCAGGAACGTCCAAGGGCCTGCCCCGCTGTGGTCCGTGGCCAGGTTCGTGAACGTACTGGTGAGCGCGTTGAACGCGGTCCCGGCCAGGACCCCACCCATGAGGGCGCCGGCGACGCTGCCGATGCCGCCCACGACGGTCAGCATCACGAGAGCCAGGCTGATGAAGATGATGTAGGTGTTGGCGGTGACGCTGGCCGAGGTCGCGGAGAGCAGCACGCCACCGATGGCGGCGATGGCCGCCGAGAGCATGAACACCGACAACTTCAGCTTGATCAGGTTCTGGCCGAGGGTGGCGGCGGCGGCCGGACTGTCCTTCATGGCGGTGAGCCTCCGCCCGTAACTGCTCCGGCGCAGGGCGATGAGCCCGATCCCGATGAGGACGAAGATGAGGACCGAGGTGGTGAGGAAGGTCTTGGCCGAGCTCAGGTCGATGGGTCCGAGCTTGGGCGGCGGGATCTGGAGGGTGCCGTTGGGGAAGATCGAGAAGTGCAGGTGGAAGATGGGAAGGATGTGTGGCGCAATGTCGTTGAGGATCATGTCGGAGACGAAGACGCCGAAGGCGAGGGTGGCCAGCGCCAGGTAGAGGCCGCGTAGGCGGAGGGCGGGCAGGGCGATGAGCCCGCCGACCACCGCAGTCACCACAACCCCGAGCAACAACCCCCAGAGCGTGATCCGCTGGTCCAGACCCGTGCCGGAGAGACCGAGGTGGAACACGATGATGGTGGCGATGGCACCGAAGGAGACGGGCGCCAGGTTGATCTCACCGGCATAGCCGGTGAGCAGGGTGAGCGACAGGGCGATGATGGCGTAGGTGATGCCGAGGGTGAGGGTCGACATGTCGGCGCTGCCCATGATCTGCTCCAGGGCCAGGACGACGAGCACGAGGATCACACCCCACGTGACGGCCGACCGGAGCGTGGGCACGGTGAAGCGCTCTCTCGTGCGCAGCAGGGTGGCGCCCCGCAGGCGGTCCTGGGGGAGCACCAGCAGGACGACGAAAAGCATGATCATGGGCAGCGCGATGCGGAAGTTCGACGCCCAGGACCACGAGTCGGGGAAGTAGCCCAGGACGTAGGTCGCGCTCAAGCCGAGGATCAGCGCCCCCCCGAAGGTGGCCCAGATGCTGCGCAGCCGCCCGAACACGGCCGCGGCGATGGAGTCGAGCACGAGCAGGGTCAGCACGTGGACGTCGAGCGTGCCGCCGCTGATGGGCGTGATCAAAATGCCCGCCAGCGCAGCCAGCGCGCCCCCGAGCGCCCAGGAGATCGCGGCCAGCCGGAGGGGCCGTCCCCCGTTGAGCTGGAGGAGTGCCGGGTTGTCCACCACGGCCCTCATCGCCACCCCGGTGCGGGTGCTCTTGAACAGCAGGCGGATCCCTACGGCGATGAGCACGCCGCATCCGAGGGCGATCGCCTCGTGATCGGTGACGTAGACCCCGAGGAATTTGAACTTCGCCGCGTTGCCGAAGAAGAGGTTGTCGGTCCGGGGAACTCCTGGGTTCCAGATCCATTGGGCCAGCGCGATCAGCCCCAGCATGATGCCGATGGTGACCACGATCTTGGTCACGTCGGACGTCTCACGCAGCCCGCGCATGATGCCGACGTAGAGAACGATGCCCAGCAGCGGTGCCAGCACCGCGAGGACCGTGAACAGCGCCAGCGGCGCCGGCCAGTTCCAGCCGTAGCGGAACTGCCAGTAGGTGAACGCCGCCAGCATGGCCATGGCGCCCTGGGCGAAGTTGAAGATGCCCGAGGTCGTGTACGTCAGGACCAGTCCCGAGGCGGCGATCCCGTAGACCGCTCCGGTGACCAGACCGAGGATGGTGTACTCGAGGAACAGGTGCATGGCCGGGACTCCCGTCGCCTCGCTCAGATCATATGGACGAGCGAGGCGACGGGCGAGCTGCTCACCCCTGGGGCTTCAGTACCGAGGACGTGGCGTATTCGGTCGCGTAGCCCTGGGTGTTGAGGGGGGTGGTGATGACGGCTCCCGAGTTCGGGACGACGTACTTCGGTGAGCAGTCGAAGCTTCCGAGCTTCTTCGGGTACACCTGCACCCACTTGGTGTTGTCGAGCTTCATCAAGATCCCGCAGGCCGGCGGGAGGTTCTTGGACGGGTTCGTGGGCGCATTGAGGCCGCCGCCGGTCCAGTTCGTCACCTTGGCCAGGTGGTTGATCATGCACTGGCGGGTGAGGTCTGACCCGCAGGCCTTGGCCGCCGTGGCCCAAAGAAGGAAGGAGGACGTGGACTGCTCACCCAGCGCGGAGGTGAGTCCGCCGTACTTCTTCACGATGGCGAGGTACTGGGCGACGGCCGGGACGACCTTGGCCGCCTCGAGCGGCTCGTAGGCCACGTGGACGTAGACGTTGTTGCCCAGCCCGCTGGTGTTCCACTGCGCGAACGATTCCGTGTACATGGCGGCGTCCATCAACCAGATCGGGTCGTAACCGATCTGGTTGTCCGACTCGAGGACGCCGTAGATGACGGGTCCCGGCGTGGCGTCGTCGAAGACGACCTGGGCCCCGCAACTCTGCAGCTTCTGGGCGAACGGCGTGTAGTTGGCCTCACCGTTGTAGTTGACCAGGAACGGGCAGTTGATGAACTTCCAGCCGGCCGTGGTGTAGGCCTGCACCGCCTTGGCGGTCGACTGTTGCTGGGTCGACAGGGTGGAGTCGTACACGGCTGCGTGCTGGGTCTTCTTGCCGAAGAGCTTCTCGCCCTGGTAGGCGAGCGCCGCCGGGCTGTAATTGATCGGGTTCGGCGAGGCCTGGTACATCTCGTAGGCGTTGGCGAACACGGGGGAGACGCTGAAGCCGGGCACGGCGGCCAGGTTGCAGCCGAGGCGGGTCTGCTCGGCCAGGCCGTCGAGAGCGAAGCCCTCGCCCACCAGCATGAAGTCGGTCTTGCAGGCCTGGGTCATGACGCTGCCGACGTTGGTGACGGCCGCGTCGTAGTAGTCACCGACGATCTTGCGGCCGTTGATGCCGCCCTGCGCGTCGCACCAGGCGATCATGGCCTTGACGGCGTCGCCCATCTCCTGGTCGAGGCCCGGTTCACCGGAGAAGCCGCGGTCGTCGCCGTAGGCGATGTTGATCGTGGAGTTGGTGACGCCCTGGTCGGTGGCTCCGGTGGCGTGTCCCTTGCCGCAGGGGGAGGGCAGCGTGCCGAACGTCGTGGTGGAGGGGGACGACGAGGCACCGCTCACCGAGGGCGAGATCACCAGCCCCGTCGCCGTCAGCGAGGTGAGCAGCAGCGCCAACCCCACCACTCTCATGGCCGTGAGCCTCTTCATGATCCAACCCCCTGTCTGCAGAGCAAAACCTGTTGGTTCTGCGCTGGGACACTCCTGTGAAACCTAGAACAGGTTCCTGTTTGCCTGCGGCACACTACCAATCCGGCGGGCCAAAGTCTCTGCAAACCCGCCCTCGACCATCGACGGAAGGCGCGGCCGAGCCGCCACCGAGGCCGGGGGCCACGCGGTGGCCCTACGGCGCGTCCGCGGTCTCGATGTCGTAGCGCTCGACGTAGTCCTTGAACTCCGTGGCCAGCCCGGCGTAGGTCCAACCGAAGTCTGCGGGGTCGTAGCGGTGGCGGCCGAAGAGGTCCGGCGGTCGATGTTCGAGGAAGGCGCGCATTCGCCGGGCGTGCAGGGACCCGACCTCCATTCCGAAGTGCCGGTACAGCTCTCGGACCGACTCCACCGGATCGGCCATCAGGGCGTCGTAGTGAAGGTGCTGGCACCAGCCGTCAGCGGAGCGCTCGTCGAAGGACATCGCCGAGTTGAGCGCGAACGCGCACTTGCGCTTCCACTCCTCGGCGGTGGGGCGCGGGTCGCTCCGGCTGGTCAGGATGCGTTGGCCGGCATTGGCCAGGCTGGCCAGCGAGGTGACGACGGGACCCGGGTCCCGGTGGGTCCAGATGACCCGGGCGTCCGGATAGGCGGTCAGCATGGCGTCGAGATGCCACAGGTGATTCGGTGTCTTGAGGATCCAGCGCTCCGTCGGCTGGCGTGACTGGAGGGTCTGCAGGGCAAGGCGGTGCTGCGCGTAGGCGGGCGTCATGTCCGTCTGCTCGAGCCAGCGTGCGTACGACGGCACGTGGGCTTGGGTCTCCAGGGCGAGGCTGCGCACGTCGTACATGAAGAGCGAGACGCACTCCTCGGCCAGGGTGGCCCCGAAGGGGTGCATGGCCTTGAGCGGCGGGTTGAGCTGCAGCAACCCCTCCAGGTCCTTGGCCGTGCGGGCGATGCGGGGATCCTGCGCCGCCTCCTCCAGCGTGGTCGGCGGGATCGGGTGGGCCGCCTCCCACTGGAGCAGCGGCCGTGCCACCGGGTCGAGCCCGAGCAGCAGGGACAACACGCTGGTACCCGTCCGTGGCAGCCCGACGATGATCCAGGGTCTCTCGATGCGCTCCTCACGGACTTCGGGGTGCTCGACCGACCACCGGTGTAGCGCGATGCGGTTCGAGAGGGACGAAGCCAGCATCTTCGAGACGAGGATCCGTCCGAAGGTGGTGAGCTCGGCCTCGTCCTCGCACGAGCGCAGGAACACCTTGAGCGGCTCCCGAAAGGAGTCGCCCCCGAAATCGTCCGATCCCGCCATTTTGGTCGCCGACCTCACAACCGAGGAAGGGCGCAGAGACGGCAGTTCGAGTCCGAAGCGGTCCAGCCCTCTTCCCACCCAGTTGAGGGCCAGGAGCGGCCGGCTGCGCAACTCGGAGTCGTGCCACGTGTACTCCACGTCGCTCACTCCGACGCGACCGCCTCGCTGCCTCCGGGGTCGACCTCGACCACCGTGCGCCCCACCGACCGGCGGGCTTCGTGGTCGTCGAGGGCGTGGCCCGCCTCCTCCATGGTGACCCGCCGGCCCACGACGGGTCCGATCTTCCCCGCGGCGGCCAAGCGCAGCAGGTCGGCGTGGATCTCGTCGGCGACGTCCCGCCCGAACGGGTTGAAGCCGAAGCGCCGCATGCCGGGATCGACCGAGTCCACCCAGGCCAGCATGACCGCCACGATGTCGATGTTCCCGATGCAGGCCATCCGCAGGGGCCGCCCGGTCATGCCGTTGGCGTCGTCATCGGCGAACCCGACCGCCAGGTAGCGACCGCCGTGGGCCGTGCAGCGCCACGACCGCTCGACGAAGTCGCCGCCGGTCAGGTCGTAGACGACGTCTGCGCCGGCGTCTCCGGTGGCGGCCAGCACAGCCTCGACGAAGTCCTCGGCGGTGTGGTCGACCACCAGGTCGGCACCCAACGAGGTGCACAGGGCCACCTTCTCGGGCCCTCCGGCCACGGCGATGACCCGGGCACCGGCGGCCTTACCCAGCTGGATGCCGGCCGTGCCGAGCCCGCTGGCCGCCGACTGCACCACCAGCGTCTCCCCGGCCTGGAGCCGTCCCCGCCGGAACAGCGCGAGGTGAGAGGTCTGGAACGTCAGCAGGAAGGCAGCGGCCTCCGCGTCGTCGAAGTCGCTCGGAGCATCGAAGACCGAGATGGCGTCGGCAATCGCGTACTCGGCGATGCCGCCGAGCGCGTTCTTCGTGATGGCGACCACCCGCTTGCCCAACCACGCCTCGGCGCCCTCTCCGACCGCGTCGACCACGCCGCACACGTCCATGCCGAGCGTGAACGGCGGAGGCGTGGGCACCGAGACGAGGTTCCCCCGGCAGCGGTCGATGTCGTTGAAGTTCAGAGATGCCGCCCGCACCCGCACCCGCACCTCGTTCGGCCCCGGCTCCGGGCGCTCGAGGGTGCGGACCGCCAAGACGTCCCCGGGCGGGCCGTGACGGGTCACCTGCAGGCCCTTCATGTCTGGCACGCGCCCTCCCTCTGCCTCGCTCCCCGGCACCGCTGGTGTCGTCGACCGCGGCGCTCCGTTGGCGGTGCGAGGCTAGCCCGCTCGTTGCGACCGAGTTCGAGTACAGCCGCCACGGCACCCCGTGCTTTGGGACAGGCCGAGGGGTGCGTCGGGCTGATGAACCGGTCCGAGCTCGTAGCCAATCACAATGGAGACCATGAGCGCCGCTCAACGCGGCGTCCGGCGCGACGAGTTGACGTGAATACCGCTGATGGCCCGCGAGATCACCAGCCGCTGAATCCGGACGTCCTCCGAAGACGGTGTAGGTCGTCAGGACGTCAGGGCCGCGCTTCGTAGACGATGTTGAAGGGCGTCTCGGCCACCCGGGCAAAGTGACCGAAGCCGGCGTCTGTCACGACGTCGCGGATGCGCGCCTGACCGGCCTGCGCGCCGAGCGCAAGTCCGACCTCCTGCGACAGGGAGCACGGCGTGCACAGCAGGGTGGAGAAACCGTAGTAGGCCCGCCCGACGGGGTTCAGGTTGTCCTCGACGTGGTCGCCGGCGGCGGGCTCGACGATCATCCAGGTGCCATCGGGGGCCAGCGACTGGCGCACGTGACGGGCCGCGCCCGCGGGGTCGCCCATGTCGTGCAGGCAGTCGAACATCGTCACCAGGTCGTAACCGTCGCCGGGGAACGAGCCGGCCGGCGCGGCCTCGAAGTGCACCCGGTCGGCCACTCCCGCCTCGTCGGCGCGGCGGCGGGCCATGGCGATCGATCCCTCGTGGTAGTCGTAGCCGACGAAGGACGACGCGGGGAAGGCCTGGGCCATGAGGACGGTCGAAGCACCGTGCCCGCAGCCCACGTCGGCGACGTTGGCGCCGGCCGTCAACCGGTCGACCACGCCGTCCAGGGCGGGCAACCACTCGGCCACCAGGTGCGCGTTGTAGCCGGGCCGGAAGAACCGCTCGCAGCCCTCGTGCACATCGGTGACGTGATCGTGCCACCCGATGCCGCCGCCGGTGCGGACGACCTCGGCGATACGCGGCGAGTCGATGATGGAGCCGAGCGCGATCTGGAACAACCCCGGGAGGTAGGCGGGGCTCGACTCGTCGGTGAGGGCGACGGCCTGCTCAGGCGGCAGGACATAGCAGCCCGTCTCGGGGTCGTACTCGACCACCCCGCCGGCCGCCTGTGCGTTGAGCCACTCGCGGACGTAGCGCTCGCCCGTGCCGGTGCGGGCGGCCAACTCGGTGGAGGTCAGCGGGCCGGCCCCGGCCATGGCCCGATACAGCCCCAACTTGTCGCCCATGACCACGAGGGCGGTGCCGAGGGAGGCCCCGACCTCCTCGACGGCTCGGAACACGAAGCTCATCAGCTTCTCGGTGTCCACCGCTGCCGGCTCTGCGATCGTTGCCATGATGTCCTCCCCAATCCTCATCGGAGTCCTCAATTCGGTCGACCGACCGAATCCTTTGATCACTAGAACACGGCCCTGCTTGACTGTCAAGGGGGGAAATGCCATGGTTACGGCATGACTTCGGTCGACCGACCGACTCAGGCGAGTCGGGTTGAGTCCAACGGGAAGCGGCGGGGTGGTTCGGGCGAGACCCGCACGACGATCCTCGAGGCCGCCCGGCAGCGCCTGCTCGACGAAGGTTTTGCCAGGCTCTCGACGCGGGGGGTGGCGGATGCTGCGGGAGTGCCGTTGAGCCAAGTGCACTACCACTTCGGCTCGAAGCATCAGCTCATTTTGGACCTGCTCGAAGCCGAGAATGCCCGGCGCCTGGTCCGCCAGACCCAGATGTACGCCGAGGACCGGCCGCTCTGGCAGCGCTACGAGCAGGCCTGCGACTTCTTGGAAGACGACCTCGAGTCGGGGTACGTCCGCGTCTTGCAGGAGATGATCGCGGCCGGCTGGGCCGACGCGGCCATCGGCGCGCGCGTGCGCGACCTGTTGCAGGGGTGGCTCGACTTGATCACCGACGTCGTCCACGAGGCGGAGCGCACCCTCGGCCCGCTCGGCCCGTTTCCGGCGGCCGAGATTGCGGCCCTGATCGGGCAGGCCTTCCTCGGCGGGGAGGCCATGCTGCTGCTCGGGTTCGATCGCAGCCAGTGGCCCGTGCGCAGCGCGCTGCGCCGGTTCGCACTACTCATCCGAGAGTTGGAGGAAGGCCGGGCCGCGACTGCGGCCGCCGACGGCCACACGCAAGTGAGTGAGGAGGTGCGCGGATGACGCTCGATCTCGCCGACAGGGTCGCCCACGAACAGAGTCGCGCCTGCTATCCCGATCAGACTGGATTTGTCGAGCGCGACGAGTGCCAGCTCTACTTCGAGGTGTACGGCTCGGGCGAGCCCACCGTCTTCCTCCTCCCGACGTGGTCCATCGTCCACTCGCGGCACTGGAAGATGCAGATCCCCTATTTGGCCCGGCACTGCCGCGTGCTCACCTTCGACGGCCGCGGGAACGGCCGGTCCGACCGCCCACCGGCCGGATACGACGAGCGCGCCTTCGCGGCCGACGCCCTGGCCGTGATGGACGCCACCGGCACCGAGCGGGCGGCGCTGGTGTCGTTGTCGATGGGCGCACAGCGGGGGCTCATCTTGGCGGCCGAGCACCCCGAGCGCGTCGAGGCCGCGGTCTTCATCGCGCCGGCCGCGCCCTTCGGCGCCTCGCTGAAGGGCCGCGACATGGTGGGCTTCTGGGACGTGGAGCTCGACAATGACGAGGGATGGGCGAAGTACAACCGCCACTACTGGCTGCGCGACTACCGGGGCTTCCTCGAATTCTTCTTCGGGCAGATGTTCAACGAGCCGCACTCGACCAAGCCGATAGAGGATTGCGTCGGCTGGGGCCTCGAGACCGACCCCGAGACGCTCATCGCGACCCAGCTGGACGAGGGCCTCGACGAGGACGAGGCGCGCCTCCTGTGCAACCGGGTGCGCTGCCCGGTACTCGTGATCCAGGGGACGGAGGATGCCATCACGGGAAGGCATCGGGGCGAAACGCTGGCCCAGGCCATCGGGGGCGAGCTCGTGCTGTTGGAGGGATCCGGCCACGGGCCCCACGTGCGCGACCCGGTCAAGGTGAACGCGCTCCTACGGGACTTCCTCGTGCCGCCGCGTCGGGCGACGCGGTGGGTCCGGGGCCGTTCCCGCGGCAAACGCGCCCTCTACATCTCGTCGCCGATCGGCCTCGGCCACGCCCAGCGGGACGTGGCCATCGCGGACGAGCTCCGACGGCTGCACCCCGACCTCGAGATCGACTGGCTGGCCCAACACCCCGTCACCAACGTGCTCGAGGCGCACGGCGAACGCATCCACCCGGCCAGCCAGTTCCTGGCCAACGAGTCCAAGCACATCGAGAGCGAGTCCGCCGAGCACGACCTCCAGTGCTTCCAGGCCATCCGCCGCATGGACGAGATCCTGTTGGCCAACTTCATGGTCTTCCACGACCTCGTGCAGGAGGAGGACTACGACATCTGGATCGGCGACGAGGCCTGGGAGCTCGACTACTACCTGCACGAGAACCCGGAGGAAAAGCGGGCCGGCTACGTCTGGCTCACGGATTTCGTCGGCTGGCTCCCCATGGCCGACGGGGGCGTCGCTGAGGCCGCGCTCACGGCCGACTACAACGCGGAGATGATCGAGCACATCGCCCGCTTCCCACGCGTGCGCGACCGTGCGGTCTTCGTCGGGAACCCCGAGGACGTCGTAGCCGATGCGTTCGGACCGGACCTGCCGATGATCGGGGACTGGACGCGCGAGCACTATTCGTTCGCCGGTTACGTGACGGGTTTCGACCCGGCTGCCTTCGCTGATCGGCAGTCCTTGCGCGCCGAGCTCGGGTACGGCGACGAGTGCGTCTGCATAGTCACGGTGGGCGGCTCCGGTGTCGGAAGCCACCTGCTTCGGCGCGTCATCGACTCGTACCCCTTGGCCAAGGAGCTCGTGCCCGACCTGCGCATGGTCGTGGTCGCCGGTCCGCGCATCGAGCCCGGGTCCCTGCCGAGCCGTCCCGGGCTGGAGGTGCGGGCCTACGTACCCGAGCTCTACCGGCACCTCGCCGCGTGCGACATCGCCGTCGTGCAGGGCGGCCTGTCGACGGCCATGGAGCTCACGGCGAACCGGCGCCCGTTCCTCTACTTCCCCCTCCGCCACCACTTCGAGCAGAACTTCCACGTCCGCCACCGGCTGGAGCGCTATGGCGCCGGGCGCTGCATGGACTTCGAGACGGACGGCCCCGAGGAGATCGCGCAGGCGATCGCGGCGGAGGTGACCCGGGAGGTCGACTACCGGCCGGTGGAGACCGACGGCGCCGCCCGGGCGGCGGCCATGATCGGCGAGTTGCTCTGAGTGCTCGGCCCGCGTTGTTCGCACCGCTGACGGGCCGGATCGGATCAGCACAGCACTGGGAACCTCGTTCCGGTGCGCCACGGGAAACGCGCCAGAAATGAGTCCCGTCACGCCCACCCCCGAATGCGCTGCCCCGCAATGCCTTCTCGAGAGGAGATGCGGAACGGGTTTTCCCAGGTGGATCAGTTGATGTGGATCCCCGAGATCGCCCGCGAGATCACCAGCCGCTGAATCTCGGACGTCCCTTCGAAGATGGTGTAGATCTTCGAGTCGCGGTGCCACTGCTCGACCGGGTTCTCGCGCACGTAGCCGTAGCCGCCGAGGATCTGGATCGCCTGCTCGGTCACCCACACCGCGTTCTCGCCGGCGTAGAGCTTGGACATCGAGCCCTCGCCGTTCTCGAACTTCTTCCCCGTGCTGGCCATGTTGGCCGCCCGATGCACCAGGAGGCGGGCGGCGTCGGTGTGCATCTTCATGTCGGCCAGCTTGAAGGCGATGGCCTGGTTCTCGATGATGGCCCGGCCGAACTGGTGGCGCTCCTTGGCGTAGGCCAGCGAGTACTCGTAGGCCGCCCGGGCGATGCCCACGGCCTGCGCGCCGACGATGGGGCGGGAGGCCTCGAAGGTCGCCATGGCGGCCTGCGTCGACGTCTTCTTGCCTTCGCGGGCCCGGGCCAGCCGCTCGTCGAGCTTCTCCTTGCCCCCGAGCAGGCAGCGCCCCGGCACCCGGCAGTCGTCCAGCACGACCTCGGCCGTGTGCGACGCCCGGATGCCCATCTTCTTGAACTTCTGCCCCTGCGCGATGCCGGGCGTCCCTTCGGGCACGACGAACGACGCCTGCCCGCGGCTGCCCAGGTCGTGGTCGACCGACAGCACGAGCACGTGCGTGTTGGCGATGCCGCCATTGGTGATCCACGTCTTGGTGCCGTTGAGCACCCATTCGTCCTTGGCCTCGTCGTAGACGGCCCGCGACTTGAGCGACGAGACATCGGAGCCGGCGTCAGGCTCGGACACGCCGAACGCCGCCAGCTTGATGTCATCGGGCGTGCCGAAGCACTGCGGGATCCACTCGCCGATCTGCTCGGGCGTCCCGTTGGCGAAGATGCCGGCCACGGCCAGCGTCGAGCCGAAGATGGCCAGCGCGATGCCGGCGTCGCCCCAACTCATCTCCTCGTTGACGAGGCACATCAGGAGCCCGGTCGGGTCCGAGAAGGCCTGGGCCACGAAGTCGAAGGAGTACAGCCCGATTTTGGCCGCCTCCTCGATGATGGGCCACGGGGTCTCCTCGCGCTCGTCCCACTCGGGGCCGGCGGGCCGGATGACGTTCTCCGCGAACTCGTGGACCCACTTCTGGATCTGGAGCTGATCCTCGTTCAACTCGAGCGAGAAATCGGACATTTAGGTGCACCCTCCTTGGGCGACCCGGCGTGCGCCGGGACCGGTCGTGATCCCCAACCGAGCAACGGGCGCCCCACCTGGTGGCGCGCCATTCCCAACCGCTCCTCGGTTACTGAATAGTAACCTAGCGCCCCGTACCAGTCCAGCAGGGGTGCCGAATGGCCCGTTGACCAGGTCTTGCTAGCGGTGGATGTCGGTGCCGGACGGCGTGTCCTGCACCGTCCAGCCCAGCGCCACCAGCTCGTCGCGCAGGGCGTCGGCCCGGGCGAAGTCCCTGGACTGCCTGGCCTCGTCGCGGGCGGCGACCAACCGGGCGGACTCCTCGTCAACCTCGTCGGACTCCCCCCGGAGGGGCACCCCCAGCGCGCCCACCAGCACGGCAGCCGTGCGGGCCAGCCGCGCCCCCTCGGCCTCGCCGCCGGCGTCGGCCGCCGTGTGGGCGGCGGTGACGAGGTCGAAGATGCCCGCCAGCGCGCCCGGCGTGTCGAGGTCGTCGTCCATGCGGGCCCGGAACGCGGCCAGCGCGTCGGCGTCGATGCCCTCGCCGTCCCGCGCCGCGACCAGGTAGCCACGGCCGCTCTCGGCGATGAGGTCGCCGATGCCGAAGCGCCGCGCCATCGCGTCGAGGCGCTCCAGTCCCTTCTCGGCATCGGCCACCGTGTCGGTCGTCACCTCGATCGGCGAGCGGTAGTGCGACCGCACCACCAACAGCCGGTAGGCCCGGCCGTCGCTGCGCGCCAGCATGTCGGTGAGCGAGGTGAAGTTGCCGAGCGACTTCGACATCTTGGTGCCCTCGACCTCGACCCACCCGTTGTGCACCCAGTGGCGGGCGAACGCCTTGCCGTCGGCCACCGCCTGGGCCCGCTCGTTCTCGTGGTGCGGGAAGGCCAGGTCCTGTCCCCCACCGTGCAGGTCGAAGCCCTCGCCGAGCAGGTCGAGCGACATGACGACGCACTCGGTGTGCCAGCCGGGCCGGCCGGCGCCCCACGGTGCGTCCCAGTTCGGCTCGCCCGGCTTGGCCTTCTTCCACAGCGCGAAGTCGAGCGGGGAGCGCTTCTCCTCGTTGGCCTCCACCCGCGCCCCCGCCCGCAACGAGTCGAGGCTCTGGCGCGCCAGCAGGCCGTAGCCGTCGACCTGGCTCACGTCGAGGTAGACGCCGTCGCTCGTTTCGTAGGCCACTCCCCGGGCGAGCAGCTCGGCCACCAGCGCGACCATGTCGGCCACGTAGGCCGTGGCGTGTGGCGTGTCGTCGGGTCGCAGGACGCCGAGGCCGTCCATGGCCTCCCACCACCGGTCCTCGAACTCGAGCGCCACCTCGGACTCCGTCCGCCCCTGTTCGGCGGCCCGCTTGATGATGTTGTCGTCGACGTCGGTGATGTTCGACACGTAGTGGACGTCGAGCCCGATGAAGAGCAGATAGCGCCGCAGCACGTCGAAGACGAGGTTGTAGCGCCCGTGCCCGAGGTGCGGCAGGTCGTAGACGGTGGGGCCGCAGACGTACAACGACGCCTTCCCCTCGGTGCGCAGCTCGAGCGGCCGCACGGTTCCCGTCGCGGTGTCGTGTAGGTGCAGCATCCAGGTACGGTAACCCGATCATGTCCACCCCCACGACCGGCGCGACCGGTGCGCCCCGGGTGCCCGACAAGCCGGCCCTCGACGGGCTCGAGGAGCGCTGGGCGGAGGCCTGGGAGGAGGCGGGCACCTACCGCTTCGACCCCACGGCCACCCGGGCCGAGGTCTTCTCCATCGACACGCCCCCGCCGACCGTGTCGGGCTCGCTCCACATGGGGTCGGTTTTCGGGTACGTCCAGACCGACGCCATCGCCCGCTACCGCCGCATGCGGGGTTGGAGGCTCTTCTACCCCATGGGGTGGGACGACAACGGGCTGCCCACCGAACGCCGGGTGCAGACCTACTACGGCGTGACGTGCGACCCCTCGCTCCCCTACGACCCCGACTTCCGCCCCCCCGAGGAGCCGGGGCGCGACGACATCGGGGTGAGCCGGCCCAACTTCATCGCCCTGTGCCACGAGCTGACCGCGGAGGACGAGCAGGCCTTCGAGGAGCTGTGGCGCCGCGTCGGGCTGTCGGTCGACTGGACCCGCACCTACGCCACGATCGGCGACACCGCCCGCCGGGTCAGCCAGCGCATGTTCCTGCACAACCTGGCGCGGGGCGAGGCCTACACGTCGGAGGCCCCGACCATGTGGGACGTCGACTACCAGACGGCGGTGGCCCAGGCCGAAATGGAGGACAAGGAGCAGCCAGGCGCCTACCACCGCCTGCGCTTCGACGACATCGAAATCGAGACGACGCGTCCCGAGCTGGTGGCCGCCTGCGTGGCCCTGGTGGCCCACCCCGACGACGAGCGCTACGCCGACCGCTTCGGCACCACCGTGCACACGCCCCTCTTCGGGGTCGAGGTTCCGGTGCTGGCCCACCGCCTGGCCGAGCCCGACAAGGGCTCGGGCATCGCCATGATCTGTACCTTCGGGGACATCACCGACGTCGTGTGGTGGCGCGAGCTCGACCTGCCCACCCGCTCCATCATCACCCGGAGCGGCCGCATCACCGAGACGCCGCCTCCCGGCGTGCCCGACGGCGAGCCCTGGCGGGCCATCGCCGGCAAGACGATCAAGCAGGCCCAACGGGCCATGGTCGAGCTGTTGGTCGCCTCCGGGGAGATGGTGGGCGAGCCCCGCCCCATCGTCCACCCGGTCAAGTTCTACGAGCGCGGCGATCGCCCGCTCGAAATCGTCACCAGCCGCCAGTGGTTCATCCGCAACGGCGGGCGCGACGACGCGCTGCGCTCCCGGCTGCTCGAACGCGCCACCGAGCTCGACTGGCACCCGCCCTACATGAAGGTGCGCTTCGACGACTGGGTCAACGGGCTCAACGGCGACTGGCTCATCAGCCGGCAGCGCTTCTTCGGCGTGCCCATCCCGATTTGGTACCCGCTCGGCCCCGACGGCGAACCCGACCACGACGCGCCCCTCGTGCCCGACCAGGCGCGCCTGCCGGTCGACCCCACCACCGACGTGCCCGACGGTTACACGGGCGACCAGCGCGGCGTGCCCGGCGGGTTCGTGGGCGACCCCGACGTCATGGACACCTGGGCCACGTCGTCGGTCACGCCGCAGATCGCCTGCGGCTGGGAGGACGACCCCGCGCTGTTCGCCGCCACCTTCCCCATGGACCTGCGGCCGCAGGGGCCCGAGATCATCCGCACCTGGCTCTTCTCCACCCTGCTGCGCTCCCACCTCGAGCACGACACCGTGCCCTGGAAGCACACGACGATCAACGGCTGGATCCTCGACCCGGACCGCAAGAAGATGTCCAAGTCGAAGGGCAACGTCATCACCCCGATGGAGACCCTGGAGGATTTCGGCTCTGACGCCGTGCGCTACTGGGCCTGCAACGGCCGGCCCGGCACCGACACGGCGCTCGACATGGGCGTCATGAAGATCGGGCGCCGCCTGGCCATCAAGGTGCTCAACGCGTCGAAGTTCGCCCTGGGCCGCCTCGGCGAAGGGCCGGTGCCGGGCATCGAGGCGGTGCACGACGCGCTCGACACCGCCCTGCTGGCCCAGCTGGCCCGGCTGGTCGAGGCGGCCACGGCAGCCCAGGAGGCCTTCGACTACGCCCGGGCGCTCGAGCTGACCGAGGGCTTCTTCTGGTCGTTCTGCGACAACTACGTCGAGCTGGTCAAGACACGCGCCTACGGCGAGGGCTCGACCACCGGTGCGGACTCGGCCCGGGCCACCCTGGCCAGCGCACTCTCCGCCCTGCTGCGCCTCTTCGCCCCGTTCCTGCCCTTCGTCACCGAGGAGGTGTGGAGCTGGTGGCAGGAGGGCTCGGTGCACACGGCGGCCTGGCCGACCGTGGCCGAGGTCGGCCCGCACGCCGGCGCCCGTCCCGACGTGCTCGACGTCGCCGCCGAGGTGCTCGGCGCGGTCCGCCGCGAGAAGACGGCGCACAAGCGCTCCATGCGGGCGCGCGTGGAGACCCTCACCGTCACCGGCCCGCCGTCGGTGCTCGAGGACGTCGCGGCCGCCCGCGGCGACCTGGTCGACGCCGGCGGGGTCGACAACCTGGTGACCGAGGAGGGCCCCGCGCTCTCGGTGGAGGTGGTGCTGGCCGACGAGGCCTGACCCGCAGGGTCAGGAGCCCGAAGCCTCGCTCCAAGGAGGTGGACCGGACCCGGCCGTCTCGACGGCCGCCTGCCCGATGCGTGCGAGGGGAGGGAGCTCAGGTCCCGGGCGGCGACCCCACGTCGGAACGATCCCGCGTCGGCGTCGTGTCCCTGTCCATGTCCGTGTCCATGTCCCTGTCTACGTCCGTGTCCATGGCCCCGGCGCCTGACGTGGTGTGGCCGGCGGCCGCCCGGGCCCCCTCGAGGAAGTCGGCCACGCCCGAGGTGGTGGCCAGGCAGCGCAGCGAGGCCAGGATGTCGAAGGCGTGCTGGGCCCGGGGCAACTCGGCGTAGGCCACCGGCTGGGCCGACACGGCGCGCAGGCGCTCGACGAAGATCCGGGCCACGTCCACCGGCACCAGCGTGTCGTGGGTGCCCTGGAGCACGTAGAAGGGCGGGGCGCCGGCGTTGACCCGGAACACCGGCGACGCCGCCCGGTAGACCTCGGGGTGTCCGGCGAACGACGTCTGCATGACGGTCTTCTCGAGCATCTCGACCATGCCGGCCCCGTAGCGGCCGGACATGTCGGGTGCGCCGGTCATGTCGAGCACGCCGTAGAAGGGGACGCAGGCCTGGACGGCCGTGTCGGCGTCCTCGAAGCCCGGCTGGTAGGCGGGGTCGCCGGGTGTGAGGGCCAGGAGCGCGCAGAGGTGGCCGCCGGCCGAGC
>DATNLP010000285.1:0-29753 GCA_035602795.1 Acidimicrobiales bacterium
CAGTCCGTCGTCTCCTCGCACGCGCCGACTGCCAGGTCCGCGGCGAACTAGAGATGATGCTGTAGTCCGGATCGGCACTGCGGTTCGGATTGGCATGGTCGGCTAGCTCGTCAAGTGGAGTCGAGGGCCCTAGGGCGTCTGGATGTTGTGGGCAGTGGTGGTGAGCTTGGTCACCACGATGCCGACGATGGCGATCGCTGCGACGACCACGAGCGCGGTCACCACGACCCAGGAGGCAATCTCTCCCCGTTCGTCGCCAAGCAGTGGCGCCATCCGGGCCGCCACCATGGCTCGCAGGAACCTGACGAAGGTGACGGCGGTATCGCACACCTCCACCAGGCGTTCTTTGATGGTTTGCATTAGATGTCCTTCCGGTTGGTTGGGGTCGGTGGGTTGAGGCGGGACTGCCTAACGAATCGGTTCACAGGTGGGTGCCGGTGAACGAGGCGAGCGCGGGGTAGAAGATGAGGACGCCATAGCCGGCCATCAGGAGCACGCCGGGCAGAAGCATCTTTTGCGTGACTGCCTGGGCGTCGTGTTCGAGTGCAGTGGTCTCCGACAGTCGCAGCGAGGAAGCCTTGGTCTCCAAGGTGTCGCGGATACGCGCCCCTTCCCCGGCTTGGGCCATGGAGCGAGCGAGGTCCGAGAGATCGGACAGGGCGAAGCGCTCGGCGAGCCGATCGAGGCCCTCCC
This sequence comes from Acidimicrobiales bacterium, assembly GCA_035602795.1. GTDB lineage: Bacteria > Actinomycetota > Acidimicrobiia > Acidimicrobiales > RAAP-2 > Bog-473. The sequence continues at coordinate 694 of DATNLP010000285.1, forward strand.
ACGGAGGCCGGTGGTAGGCCTGGGACCAGAGGAGCGCCTGGGCAATCTCGTCCATTGCCCAGTCGGTGGTCGACACCGAGGACGCGGCCTCCAGCGCGCTGGACCAGCCCATCGATCCGGCCATGGCCATGGAGACCAACGATGCGTAGGTGGCGAGCGAGTGCAGGAAATGTCGGCGGCGGCGCTCGGCTGCCGTGTGCAGGTCGATGAATGGCATGGCCGCACCGCCAATACCGAGCACCAGGACCCCAAACAAGGGGACTTCGACCCCGACTTGGATGCCAGCGGTCGCCGCAGCAACGGCAAGCAAGGGGACCATGAGTGCCATGGCGACCGCATAACCAACCACTTTGATGGCGAAGGTCTCGGACGGCGTCCCGGTGATAGCGAGATCGGGGATGACTATGTCCGCCAAGCGTGGAACCCTGGCGACATTCACCTCGAGTGCTCGTGCGGCAAATCTCCGTGCGCTGTCTGCTCTCTCGCTCGCTGCGTCACCAAATCTGTCAAGGGACAGGTCACTTCGTATGCCACTCAGATTGTCGAGTGCAGCTTGCAAGGTCAGTGGGGCGGGGAACAGCCCTCGCAATACGAGTACAAACCCGCTGCCGACGCCGATACCGGCCAGGATGATCAGGATCATGACGGCTGTGCCGGACTCTCAAAGAGCCTTGGCATTGGCTGGGGTCGGGAGAGCCGGTTCATCATTCCAAAGCCCACCGCGAAGAGCCCGGCGATCACGACCAGGACGATCTGGCCGGTCGTGGTCGAGAATGGGGTGAAGTAGCCGTGCCCGATGGTCAGGGTGGCGAGCACGAAGCCCAGAGTCACCACCACGACCAGGCGCATCTCTCGGCGGGGTTTGGCCCGTGCCACCTCGGTGCGTTGAACGAGGGCCAGCTGCTCCCGGGTGTTGGCTGCCGCTGTGCCGAGCAGATTCTGGAGGTCCGCACCACCGAAACGGGCAGCCAGGATGAGCGGAGCGATCGCCTCGTCCGCCGATGCGTCGGCCAACTCAGAGGCAAGGGCGGCGAACGCCCGATCCGGCGGTGTGCCCGACTTGATCCGGATGACCAAGGCTTCGATGTTGGCCCGCAGGCTGGCGGGAGCGGATGGCACCGTGGACTCGATAGCTGCCACCAACCCGCGGTGGGCGGCCACGCTGTCACGTAGGGTTTCGATCCACGTGGCCAACGCGTCGAGGCGATTGGTCACTCGAGTGGACGAGGAAGAAGACAGCGCAGACCGCAGCGTCCATCCAACTGCCGCACCGATGAGAGCTCCGACCGGCCACTGAGTGATGAGCCCGACCACCGCGGCGCCAATCAGTGCAGCGACTGCTGATTGGCGGGTCGCCGTATCGATTCCCTTGGCGAACGACATCTTCTTTGCCACCGGGGTGGTGGCAAACAGACCGGCTACGATGAGCGCGATGCCCACACCGACGCCAGTGGAGCAGAGCACGATGAGCACCGTCATCGACCGAAGATCGCAATCGGCGCTTCGTAACCGACGTCGGCCAGGCGGTCCCGGAGGCCAGGTGGCACGCCGAAGCGGGGGATAGCCGGGCCTCCGCCCTCTGGCTCGGCGAAGATTTCGGTCGAGATGACATGTGGTCCGTCGGAGTCCTCGACCACTCGGATGGAGCTCACGAACCGGCGCGCGAACCCACTGGCTACAGGTTGCTGGCGAACAAAGACCACCAGATCGAGAGCCTGGGCGGTGAGCTTGGCTGTTGCTGCGTCAGAGAGGTGCTTCGGGCTCTGGCTGGCGTAGCTCTGGATCCTCCCGAAGGTGCCTTCGGTCGAATCGGCATGGATCGTGCACATCGATCCGGCCTTGCCGGCCGTCATAGCGTTGAGCATCGGCACGATCTCGTCGCCCAGGACCTCGCCCACGACCACCCGATCGGCATTGTGCCGGTTGGCGCGCTGGACGAGTTGGTCCATGGTGATGGCCCCTTCGCCTTCGGTGTTTGCCTCCCGGGTCTCCCATGCCGGACAGTCAGGGTGACGATCGGTCAGTTCATGGAGGCCAAGTTCGTAGGAGAGTTCGATGGTGATGATTCGGTCCAGGGGGCTCGCTTCGGCGAGGAGTGCCCGCAGCATCGTGGTCTTTCCGGCATCGGTGCCCCCCGAGACGATGATGTTCAGCCGGGCCCGCACTGCTGCTCGGAGAAACCGGCCTACCTCTTCGGTCATCGAATCCGCCAGGTCCTCCAGGGTGGGATCGACCAGACGATGGCGGCGGATGGAGACGCACGGACGATGGGCCACTTCGATCATCGCCGAAAGACGATGACTGCCAACAAGGTGAAGATCGACGATGGGCTTCGCCGCGTCGATCCGCCGTTCGCCCCCGGTATGGTGTGCTCGGGCTGCCCGCTGGACCAACTCGACGAGTTCCTCATCTGAGTCCGTGACCGCTTCGACCTGCTCTTTGGTCCCATCCGCCCGCTTCACCCAGACGTTGTCGCATCCGTTGATGTCGATGTTCTCGATGCTGTCGTCGTCTAGGAGCAACTGGAGACGACCGAGCCCGAGCTGGGAGGCGACGACGTGACGGAGCACGAGGGCTTCAGCTTCTGCAGTGGGTGCAGGCATGCCCTGCTGGATCATCTGGGATGCCACCTGGTCCATGGCCTCCCGGGCAAGTTCTTCAACGAGCGCACGGCGGTCGGACTCGGTACGGGCCGTTCCGCCACGGCGCAGAATGCCATCGGCCACCGCAGCGGCGACGAAGGTCTTCATCTCGCCGTCATTCATCGGGCGGCCCACGTCGGAGCATCCGAGTGCACCGTGTTCTGCAGATGCTCAGCATGATCCAGAGACCCAGTGTCGTCTACGGACGGCCTGGGTGGTTGCTCCCTGATCTCCGGGATGGAGAGCGGGTCTTGCGTCGCTGCCGGACCCGATAGGAAAGCGGCCAGTTCGGCCGCGTTGGTCCGTGCCCATTTGGCGAGCGCGGTCTTCGAGTTCGCCCATCCAATGGCATTCCTGCTCAGGACTGCAGCACCCTTGGGATCGTGTGGGACGGGCGGTGCGACGTTGATCGTCAGGGTTGATGCGATCTCGTCGGGCGAAAATCCCTTTTCGGCAGTTGGTTGCACGATGAGCCGGCCGGACGATGAGGCGGCGGTGAGTGAAGGCAGGGAGGTCTTCAGATGGACGATGCCCGCCAGGGTGGGGGGACAGAGCACGACAAGCACCTCGGCCAGGGAGAGCAGCGCCCGGATGCCCCCGGCGAAGAGTGGAAGCAGTCTGCCAGCGTCGATGATTACGTCCGCGTCCAGCGCTGCCAGTGCCTCGGCGACTGCTGGCCAGGCGGCTTCATTGGCCACCGCTTGGTCGGCACTGGCCAACCCGTAGAGGACGGGAAGACCCGTGGGCAAGGTGGTGGCATGCTGCCACACAGCGTCAGACTCGATTCCTCGGCGACCGGCGGCGAGGAGGGACCACAGACCGGTCGTCGGGGCAACTCCGAACCAAGCCGCCAGATCGCCGCCGAATGGGTCCGCCTCGACGAGGAGGACACGCCTGTCCTGCGGCCAGGCACTTGCGATGGCAGTGGCCGTCGTCGTGACCCCGGGTGCACCCTTGATCGACGCGACCACGATGATCACGGGGCGTGACCGGAGGTGAGAGTAATCGCAATCTGGTCTGCGGCGGCATAGCCGGCCACCTCTGGCGCAGTGGTGGCGGGTATCTCCAGCGAGAGGCTCTCCACATATTGGGTCTGGTTGGCCGGCGGTGCACCTGTGGCCAGCACCGTGGCCGCAGCGACCAGCGAGGTGCCCACGGTCGAGCTGCCAGAGGATGCCTGGCCGGGAGTGGACACGGCGATCACCTGGACCCGATCGCCGACCACGATCGGCACGGATGGGATCTGGTCGCCTTTCAACAGGACGCCGACCACCTGTGAGCCGGCAGCGAGGCGTGGCTGGGAGGAGACCATGGCCCGCACCAGTAACTGTCCCTGCGTGGTCGGCACGGCGAGCTGCTGGCCGATCAGCACGCTGGCCCCGCTGGCGCTCATCGCCGTGATGTTGTCGTTGGCCGGTAGCGATCCTGTGGTCAGATCGGCAGCTGTGAGCACCGTTCCAGCTGGGAGGTTTCGTGCTGCGATGACCACCGAGACCCGCTTGGACGACGATTGGAAGACAGTGGCGCCGATGGCACCGCAGAGCACGACGAGGGCAACACCGAGCCCGATCTGCCAAGGACGGCGACGGTAGGTACCGGAGGAGAGGCGTAAGCCGGTACGGCCGTCCGGAGTCGTCGAGGGACTACTCGGGCGGGGGGGAGCCATTGAGCTGGTCACGGGTTCTCCCTCATTTCAGGACGGATTCGATCTGCTCCACCTTCAAGCTGGATGTTCCTTGCGTTTCGATTGCCGCGAGTTGGCCGGTGGAGCCATCGGGGCCTGCCCAGGTCACGTTCCAAGTGACAGCAGCGGTGATCGGGAAGGCGGCGTCGGCCGCCTGACCGTTTGGTGACGGCTGGCCATAGGAACTGATCGCATAGGTGTGCGAGCACTGGGTCGATTGATCGGCGAATGCCACGCTGGCGTCGTAAGCGGTGCCAGGGCCGTAACAAACGGTGGCCGTTGCTAAGTCGCCGGTGTTCCAGGTCACGTAGTCGGGGGTAGCGGTGGCCGCTGCCGTGGTACACCCACCGGCGTTGCATGCTGTCGCCGACGTGCTGAATGGGTGCCAAATCGCAGCGTTGACAGATAGCCACTCGGGGAAGTTGACATAGGCGTTGGCCGCAGGACTGAGCGTCAGCGTCGGACTGGCCAGCTGCAGTTGGCCGGCCGCTTGGGCGGCGACCACTGCCGGGTCGGGCGGTGGGGGCGGTGGGGGCTGGTTGTTGACGATCCAGGTGAGGCCAGTGGACATCCCCTGTTGGGTGCCGACCGCACAGGTGTTGATGTACCAAGCTCCGTTCGGGTTCTCACCGGCGGGCGGCGCACCGCCCTGCGGGTAGGACACGTAGTTGGGGCAGGTCGGGGCCGTCGCACCGCCGCCACCGTTGTTGTCGCCGGTTGTGGTGGCGCCTGATCCACCGGTGGTGCCAGTTCCGCCAGAGCCTCCGACCCCGGTGGTGCAGCCGACCGTGTTTCCGGAGTCAGAGCAGGTACCTCCACCGCCGGAGAGGCCACCACCGCCCGAGGCGAAAGCAGTGCCGGGAAGGAGCAGCGTTGCAATCAGGCTGAGCGGGGCGGCAATGACGGCAATTCCAAGGATCTGGCGCCTCAGCATTTTGCTACGCCCGTCGAATGGCCGGAGGCGACCTTCCACGAACCGGCAACCAGCACGAGGTCGGAGGTTCCTCGAACGCCGCCAGTGCCCGGGTCGTTGCCGTCGAGGGTGACCGGGCCCGGCTGGCCGGAGGCCGTTGTCGTGCCGGTATCTGAGGTGCAAAACGCCACCGTGGCAGTGGTCGCGGTTAGGGCGGTGACGGTGGGATTTCCGAGGTTGTAGCTGGTCGGGCCGTTCAGCAGCTGCGTCTTGAGCTTGATGAGGAAGATCCCCTCGGACTGGAGCGCCGGGTTCACGTAGTAGTCGGCGAGCTTCGGAAAGAGGTCCGCTGTCGTTTGTCCTGCCACCAGGTCCGCTCGGAGGGGAGCCGGGGGCTCGTCCGCATAGGTGTAGAGCTGCTGTTCAGAAGCGAGCCAAGCGTTCAGCACGCCTTGTTGGACGCTCGTCGTACCGGCAGGGAGCTTCGAGTTCGAGATGCTCGAGGTCGTGGGCGATTTCGGCTTCGAAGGAGCGGTCTGGAGATCGGCGTTCGTCCCCGAGGAACAAGCGGCCATCGTCAACGCAATGACCACAAGGATCGCCGCTGTGGAAGGCTTCCGGCTCCACCGGCGCGGCGGCCCGGCGTAGCCGGTACCCGCTCCTGTTGTGGTCCCCCTGCCCGGTGATCCGCTCATGGCCTTCTCTCTTGTACTGAGGGTGCTGCGCTCCGTCGTACAAGGTGTGGCCTAAGCGCGCGACGGGACCTCAGAAAAGAACTGGGTCCCGAGACGCGAAAATGAGCAAACTTTCCGACAGAGTTTGGTTCTGACGGAAAGCTACTAGGTTTCCCTCTACGGTTTCATTCAGGCGCCAGGTCGAGCGAGCGCGCCGGGCCACGTTGACCGGGCCGCCGCCGGTTCTCGAGCCACTCCTCGATCGTTTGGCGCCGCCACGCGTAGGCGTTGCCAATTCGGATTTCTGGCGCAGGAATGGTTCCTTTGGCCAGGTGCTGGTGCACGGTGGCGGGCCGTATGCCTGCCATGTCCGCAGTCGCCTTCACATCGACGAGATCGAGCGGTACAGGCTCGAGTGGGGGCTGGGGGCTGTCTTCCACGGCGCACAGTGTGTCCCAAAAGTGGCCGCCGAGCGCGGACGCTGGGCGATGTAACGCTCACTCACGGTGGCCAGCCAGGCCTTGGCGCATTCCTGTCATTCCTCCAGGAAGGGCTCAGAGGTCAATGGCGATTGGCACTATCTCGATGGCGGGAGGATCAGTCGTGGTGGCCGCCGAGTGAAGACCCGCGATCCTCCACGAGGACTTCAAGGATCGGCGTCTTGCTGAGCTTGAAGCCGAGTCCACCGCCTACATCATCTGCCAGTCCCTCTGGCTCGACGCGAGCGACTACTCCTTCGGGTACGTCGCAACTGGGCTGGTGGCGGTGACGAAGCGACCGCCGGCATCAAGGCGTCCTGCGATCGCATCCAGAAGACCGCAGCGACGGTGTTGCGGTCGTTCGAGGAGGACGAGCAGGCGGTGGCGCAGAAAGCGGGAGCCGCCCTGGTCAGTCCGGTGGGAAGCCGCCGGCAGCCAGGGCGGCTTCAACCTGGCGACGGTGGCGAGGATCGCAAGCCGCCCAGCGCTGCTCGTCATCGTCGAGGTTCGTGAGAAACGTGAACCGGCGACGCACAGTACGCTCCCATCCGACCAGGTCCACCGGCTGGGTGAGCTTGCCGATCGACTCCGGGGCGAAGTCCTGCTCTCGTCGTTCCGTTAGGACGTCGGCCGGATCTAAGGGTCCGTTGCCTCGGCCGTCGTCCACGACATCGCCCCAGACTTTGAGCACCCAGAGCCGCCGCGCGAGGGGCTCGTCGATCGGTCTTCCAGCGAACTTAGCGAGGTCGTACACATCACGACCCAATGCCGTCCGTCGGTAGCGAGCGAGCTTTTCTGCGCACGCTTCCACCTCGGCGATCACCGGCAGCGAGGGAAGGTGTACGTCATACCCTCGATGAACGGGCAACTCCAGAAAGGGGAGAACCTCCGGCGCGAGGACGAGTGGTCGTCTCGCGAATTCGACCGATGCAGGGATGTTCGGTCGACCAAGGTCAGGGTGTTCTACGGCAAGTGTCCAATGCCGGCCGTCTCCGCGAGTTGAGTTCAGGGAGAACCGGAAACCTGAGACAGACGCGCCGTCAATGGCTTCGCACACCGCTAGCACCGTCTCTTCAGAGGGACAGGCGAAATCCAGGTCCGTTGAGAAGCGCCCAACAGCACCGAGGCGGCACTTGCGCAGGCTCGTGCCACCTTTGAAGATCAGGTCATTTCCCTTGAACAAATCCAGTTCAGCGAGCGACCACAAGAGGTGATCCTGAGCGACATCGAGAAGCGCGGCATCGTACGTGTCGGCGCGACCGGCCCCGTGCAGGTTGACCAGTGCTCTGGTTAGCACGACAGGGGGCATGTCACGCCTTCCCGTGATCGCGTTGCAGCGGGGCAATGAGTCGATCGACGACCTTGAACTGAGAAGCCCACACGGCGTCCTGTCCGTCACCGAACACGACGTCCGCCATGTCCGGCCTTGGTCGACCATTCAACAAGCGGAGTCCATCATCGTGACGCCCGCCGCAGTGGAGAAGGTATCCAGCCCGCTGCCACGCCGACTGTGACTTGCCGTCGAGAAGCGCGGCTAGGCGTTCGATGTCGACGTCGGTAGCGAGCTGTTCGATGTGAGGAACGAGGTCCGCCCAGGAGCGGAACGACTTCACTCGTGTGGAGAGCTGGACGACCAGCGCCTCCGGGCCGAAACCGGGTATGCCGCTGGCCCACTTTGTGAGGTCGAGGTGGCGCCGGTGCAGAAACGAGGTAGTCGGGACCAACTGCTTTATCTCGTCGGCGTTCCAGCCGAGCTTCACCTCGGAGACGTATTGCCGCAGCCCGAACGGCATCCGGGTCTCACTCGGGAGCCAGACAGCGGGCGGGCCGGAGAACTCCCGGTCCAGGTATCCGAGATGCCAAGCGGCAGCTTCTCCCGCGAGAGCGAAGACTGCCTCAGGATCCCGCGCCCCCCAGGCCCGCAGGTCGATGTAGCGGTCGGTTATCTCCTCTTCGCCGGGCGGCAGGTACGCCCAGACCCCCTTGATGTGCACTGGCACGAGCCAGCCAAGCCGTTGGAGGTGCTTGACCGTGGCGTCGACGTCCCTGTTGGAGCCCACCTCGGCCAAGTACGCGCCGATGTCGGCTCGCGTGACGACCGCAGGTCGGTCCTGGGCCAGGCGGTTGTGCAGGCCGGTTGCCCAGGTGGGGATCCTTCGATTCGGGCTTTTCGTGGTGTTCTGCGCCATGGCGACCATCCCACAGGTGAGCTTAGAATCACGCCTGGTTGAGGCCGTTATCTGACCTGATCCAGGTGTCGTCCTAAGTGATTACTTGAGATAATACCTGAATTAGGTCGGCAATGGTCCTAATCCAGGTACAATCCTAAGTGCTCCGGACTCCGATCCCCGCGGCCGGGGCCGTCACCTGGCCAGATGCTGCCCATACCGCCGGGGCAATCGGGACCGATGTCTCGTCGCAATCGTTCTTCTCCTGACCTTCCTCATCGTCATCCTCATCGTCATCCTCGTCGTGATCGTGATCGTGATCGTGATCGTGATCGTGATCGTGGTCCGCCAGTGGGAGAGGTGCCTCTTTGCCGCCACAACCTGGCTACTGAACGGGTGCCCCGGACCCCGTCTCTGGGCCATTCAGACGTCGGAAGGATCACCTGAGCCCCTGGCAACGGCAGGCCGAGATCTAGACACCTCTTCTCGGGTTCGCTCTGGTCAGCGTGGCCCGAAGCCGCACGGCCGCAAGGCGGTCCGAACCTCCACTGCGCTCCGATTCTCCCGTCCTAACGGAGCCCCTTGCCCCGGTGCTTTCCCCTTCATGCCTGTCGCACCCAACGAACCGAGAAGGGAAAGGACTCGCAGTCATGGCCTACACCGTTGCCGACATCACAGAACTGATCCACTACCACCTCGTCCTGGCCGAGCCTGACGACGAGTCCGCCGACCGGAAACTCTTGCTCTTGGCCGGCGAGATCCAGAACCTTGCGACCCGGCCTCTCTGGCAAGAGGCGACCTGGGTTTTCTGCGACCGGTGCGGCTGCTCGGTGGACAGTGAGCTGATCTACCCCGACGGCCACCACTACTCCGACGATGGCGACTTCTACTGCGCCGACTGCTGGGACTGGCACTAACCGTCTCGCGGCAGCTCTGCCTCGATTGGGAACCGGGATCGGAGCCACGCATCGGCCCCGTCCGTGGTGGAAACGCCAGCATCAGCAAGAAGCACGACGATGTCACGTGCGCAGATCAAGACCAGCCGCTGCCGATCATGCAGTCGAAGGGGTCGCCGGCGACAGTCCCCCTCTGACGACCCCCGTAAGCAGGAGGTCGCTTCGTTCCAGCTCCTCAAATGGCACAGGACCCGGCTTCGGCATGGCACCATTGTTCCCGATGGTCGCCCCCCGCTCAGTCGAGCCCACCTCAGGATCGCCAGGTGCCGGATCGGGGACCCGCGGATCCTCCCCGTTGACCTGCCCGCCCTCAGGTCCGAGGGCGGGCTGCCTGACTCGGGCCAGCGCCGCCCGCCAAGGCTTCCTCAGACACAATTGCATGCCTTCTCACACCACGGAGATCCCTTTGCCCAATGCCGTGCTGTGGCATTCAAAATGAGAGACGGTAGGAAATTGTGGCATTCGTAGCCGGCAATGGAGATGAGCGACTGGTCAAGTCTAAGCAGCGTGTCGCAGATCACGGGGAAGTATTTACGCCCGATTGGATAGTCGATGCGATGCTGAACCTCGTCAAAGCCGAGACCGAGCGCATCGACAGCCGTTTCTTGGAGCCCGCCTGTGGCTCGGGGAACTTTCTTGTCCAGGTCCTGCGTCGCAAGCTTGCAGCCGTCGAGATCAAGTACGGCAGGAGCGAGTTCGAGAAGCGCCATTACGCGCTTCTGGGTCTCATGTGTATCTACGGTATCGAGCTCTTGCCCGACAACATCGCCGAATGTCGCGAAAACATGCTTGAACTTGTCTCCGACTACCTGGGCGTTGAAGAGACGGACGACTTCTACCGCGCTTGTGCCTATGTTCTTTCGGAGAACATCGTCCACGGTGATGCCCTGACAATGCTCAACAGCGAAGACCAGCCCATCACCTTCGCCGAGTGGGGCTACCTTGGCAAAGGTAAATTTCAGCGTCGCGACTTCCTCTTCGACACCCTCACGCAGTCCGCTGCCTTCAGCGAGGAGGGCAACTTGTTTGCCGATCTGGGGATGCACGAAATCTTCAAACCACGGAAGAGCTACGCGGTGATGGGCATCAGCGACCTCGCCACTCTCGCTGAAGTTGAAGGTATCGAAACCACCCCAAAGGGCGCTACGTGAGCAGCCAAGCGACCTTCGAACTGCGAGCCCGCAACCCTGATGTATTGACCTGCATCGCGAATTTATCTAACGACGAGGTCTTCACCCCGCCCGAGTTTGCCAACCGGATGCTAGACACGATCGCCGAGACATGGGCCTCCGACAATGACGGCGCGAACATCTGGACCGATAAGACAGTGACGTTTCTAGACCCGTTTGCTAAGTCTGGTGTGTTCCTCCGAGAAATCACAAGCCGCCTCACCGAGGGGTTGCAAGTCGAGATTCCTAACCTACAAAAGCGCGTCGACCACATCTTGACCAGGCAGGTGTTTGGCATCGGCATCACCCGACTCACCAGCATGCTTGCCCGACGCAGCGTCTACTGCTCCAAGTTCGCCAACGGTCCACACTCAATCGCTACGTCGTTCACGACAGAAGACGGCAATATCTGGTTCGAGAGGATCGAGCACACGTGGATCGGCGGAACGGAGTGGGTTCTCACCGCTGATGCCAAAGGTAATCAGATCAAGAAATTCAAGAACGGAAAGTGCCACTACTGCGGTGCCAGCCAGAAGGCTCTAGACCGCGGTGAAGAGCTGGAAAGCCACGCCTACACATTCATCCACACAGACAACATCCAAGCGCGGCTCGCCCAGATATTCGGAGGAATCATGCAATTCGACGTGATCATTGGAAACCCGCCCTACCAGCTCGAGGATGGTGGCTACGGCACAAGTGCTGCCCCGATTTACCAGCTCTTTGTGGAACAAGCGAAGAAGCTCAACCCGCGCTTCCTATCGATGATTATCCCTTCGCGTTGGTTTGCCGGCGGCAAGGGGCTGGACGAATTCAGAGAGTCGATGCTCACCGACGATCGTATTCGTTCGATCGACGACTATCTCAGCGCAGCAGACGTATTTCCTGGCGTTGGCCTCAAAGGCGGCATCTGCTACTTCCTCTGGGACCGGGACAACTCCGGGCCGTGCCGTGTCGCGACTCACTTCAAGGACTGGCCGATCTCGACAGCAACACGCCCGCTTCTTGAGGCGGGTACCAACGTGTTCATCCGATTCAATGAAGGGCTGTCGATCCTAAAAAAGGTCGTCGATGTCGAGGGCGGTGAGTCGCATTCACTGCAGCTTCCGGAACACAAGCGTTTCGACCAGTTAGTCAGTTCAAGGAAGCCATTCGCGCTGGAGACGACGTTCAAGGGCAAGCTAGTGAAGGCCAAGGGCGACGTGCTGGTCTATCAGAATGGCGGTACCGGATACATCGCGAAAGCTTCAGTGACGACTGGCACGCAGTACATCGACAAGTGGAAGGTCTACATCGGCCGGGCTGCTCCAGGCACGGGCAACAGGGACACCTATCCGCACAAGATCATCAGCACGCCCTTCATTGGCGAGCCAGGGTCCATCTCTTCAGAGACGTATCTGTGCATCGGCCCGCTTGATTCCCAAAGTCAGGCTGAGAGCGTCCTGTCGTACCTCTCCTGTCGGCTGACACGTCTCCTGATCCTTCTTCACAAGCCATCTCAGGACACGACACGCAAGGTGTACACCTTCGTGCCAACCCAAGACTGGGCGAAGACCTGGACGGACGAGGCACTCTACGCCAAGTACGGCATCACGGAGGAGGAGCAAGCCTTCATCGAGACGATCGTTCGCCCGATGGACCTTTCCGGTGATGCTGGTGAGTAAGAGTGTCGACGAGATCCTTGCGCCCAAACCTGAGGTACGGCTTCGCGTCTACGCATATGCCATTGATGACGACCACCACGCAGGGCTCCTAAAGATAGGTCAGACGACACGCGACGTGAAGAAGCGCATCGCTGAGCAGACCAAAACTGCTGGAATCAAGAACTACCGCATTGAGCTGGATGAGCCCGCCGAAACCATCCACGGCGCGACGTTCACCGACTTTGACGTCCGTGCCACCCTCAAGTCCAAGGGCCATGGCAACCCGTTTGGTGAGTGGATGCAGTGCACACTCGCTGATGCAGTCACGGCTATTGATGAGCTGCGAAACGGAGTCGTCTTCCAGGGGACTCACGATCTCACCTTCTCGATGCGTCGTGAACAGGCCGCGGCAGTGAAGCGCACGCGTGACTACTACTTCTCCATTTGGGAGGAGGACCTGCACGCAGTCCCGCGCTTCTTGTGGAACGCAAAGATGCGCTTCGGAAAGACTTTTACCTCCTACCAACTCGCCAAGAAGCTCGGTGCCAAACGAGTACTAGTTCTGACATTCAAACCCGCGGTCGAGGACGCATGGCAGTCCGATCTTGTAAACCATGCCGACTTCGATGGCTGGCAGTACCTTTCACGCTCATCGGGCTCTGATCCGACACAAGTTGACCCTGGAAAGCCGGTCGTCTACTTCGGATCATTCCAAGACCTGCTGGGTCGCGACAGTCTCGGCAACATCAAAGCCAAGAACGAGTGGCTTCACACCGTCAATTGGGATTTGGTTATCTTCGACGAGTACCACTTCGGAGCGTGGCGAGACACCGCAAAGGAGCTCTTTGAAGGCGAAGACGAAGCGGTCCGGAAGAAGGAGACCAAGCTTGAGTATGACAACGAACTAGCAGGAGTGAATGAAGACCTAGGCGAGCTCTCGGAGCATGAGGCGGAATTTCTGCCGATCACCACCAGGGCGTACCTGTATCTGTCGGGTACACCGTTCAAGGCGTTGGCGACTGGCGAGTTCATCGAGGAGCAGATTTTCAACTGGACCTACACCGATGAGCAGCGGGTCAAGGAGGAGTTCGCCGCGGCCAACCCGACCAAGTGGAACCCCTATGGTGCCTTGCCGCAGATGCGTCTTCTGACCTATCAGATGCCCGACGAACTGCTGGCGATTGCCAGCCAGGGTGAGTTCGATGAGTTCGACCTAAATACGTTCTTTGCTGCTACGGGGGTGGGAGCGAGTGCCAAATTCAAACACAAGAGCGACGTCCAGAAGTGGTTGGACATCATTCGAGGATCGTATTCGCCGACGCAGGTCGACAACCTGAAGCTCGGTACTCAGCGTCCACCGTTCCCGTATTCCGATGTTCGTCTGTTGCCCTACCTTCAGCACTCGTTCTGGTTTCTACCCACAGTTGCCGCGTGTCATGCGATGGCGAACCTGCTGGCCGAGAAGCACAACACATTCTGGCACGACTATACGGTCCTCTCAGTCGCGGGTTCTTCCGCCGGCATCGGCCTCGATGCACTGCCGCCCGTCCGTCAAGCCATCCAGAGTGGTTTTGAGACCAAGACGATCGCGTTGTCCTGCGGCAAGCTCACGACCGGAGTGACAGTGTCGCAGTGGTCCTCGATCCTCATGCTTCGCAATTTAAAGTCGCCCGAGACCTACTTCCAAGCAGCATTCCGAATCCAGTCACCGTGGTCGATCAAGAATCCCAATGGCGACGACCCGAGCGAGGAGGAGGTCGTCAAGCCGGTCTGCTTCGTCTTCGATTTTGCTCCCACCCGCGCGCTTCGCCAGCTGGCCGACTACGGGATCGGTCTCTCTCCTAATGAGCAAAATCCCGAGAAGGCCGTCGAAGACCTTGTGTCATTTCTGCCCGTACTGGCCTACGACGGCTCGCATATGACGCAGGTCGACGCTGGCGGCATCCTCGACATCGCGATGGCAGGCACATCGGCAACCCTATTGGCGCGCAAGTGGGAGAGCGCGCTGCTGGTCAATGTTGACAACGACACGCTTCGCCGAATCCTCGCTAGCGAGGAGGCAATGGCAGCAATCGGTCGCATTGAGGGCTTCCGTGCTCTGGGAGACAACGTCATTGAGACGATCATCAACAAGAGCGACAAGGTCAAGGAACTCAAGGGCAAAGCGAAGGACGGCGGCCTCACGGCTAAGGAGAAGAAGGAGCTCACGGACGAGGAGAAGGAGTACAAGTCCAAGCGGAAGCAGGTTCAGGAGAAGCTGATCAAATTCGCTACTCGCATCCCCGCGTTCATGTACCTCACAGACTTCCGGGAGAACACCCTCCAAGACGTCATCACCAAACTTGAGCCTGAACTCTTTCTTGCCGTCACTGGTCTCACCGTTGATGACTTCCATCTGTTAGTGCGACTTAAGGTGTTCAACACCGAACAGATGAACCAGGCCGTGTTCGCGTTCCGTCGCTACGAAGACGCTTCGCTCGCCTACACCGGCATCGACAGCCACGAAGACCTGCGTAGTTACGGGCTCTACGACACCGTGGTCGCCCGCGAGGCCGTTGAGGCGTAGGTCATGGGGCGGATCGGGGTGCCACCGTGGCGTGATCCGACCGCCCAGAGGGCAAGGCGGCACCGAACGCAACAAGACCCGTCTCGGCCGAGGCCCGGGTCGGCATCCAACGGGGATCCCACAAGTGAGGGAAGACCGTGTCACGACGACATCGCTGTTCAAGGTTAGCGTTCTTGAAAGAGACCAGGTCAGCGGGGACAATGACGGATGAGGACGGAGCCTCCCGGCTGCACCGGACGGCTCAGATGGGGCTCATAACTCGAAGGTCGTGTCTTCAAATCCCATTCTCCATGATCCGTTTGGCATGCACGCGGTTGAGGTGGCATCCTTCAGCACGCTTCATCGGTGGGGTCGACAATCGCCTCGCTCAGTCGCGGAGCGGCCGGCGCTTCATTCCGGAGTCAGCGCTTTCCCGAGGGCCGTCGCCGCGTCTCGGTCCCGTTCTGGCAGGGCGTGGGAGTAGACCTTCAGCGTCACCGAGGCATCTCGGTGGCCCAGCCGCCCGGCGACGGTCCGAACATCATGGCCGGCTCCGATGAGCTCAGTAGCAGCAAAGTGCCGCAGCGCGTGCAGGTGAGTGTCCACCCCGACCTTCGTGGCAATTGACCTTACGTAGTGGCTCACGGTGTCGGGAGCGATCGGGCGCACAAGGTCGTAGGTGAAGATAGGGGAGTCAGGCGTGATGGAGATTCCCAGATCAGCGGCCCGGTCCTCCATAACTAGTAGGTGACGCTTCAGGGTCTCTTCCCCGAATTTGTCGAGGGCCAGGCGCCTGGCGGCGTGGGTCTTCGTGTCCTTCGTGATGAGCTGCTTTCGGCCCATCGTGGCGACCGACCGCTCGATGGTCAAGGTGTGGCCGGTCCAGTCCACGTCACCCCACTGAAGCCCGCACAACTCACCGCGTCGGGCTCCGGTCACCGCAGCCAGGGCGATGAGCGTGGCCATGTCTGGGTCGTCTGCGTCAGCAGCCTGGATCATGGCCTGCACCTCGGCCACCGTGGGAGCCGTGACGCTCTTCGAGACCAGCTTTGGTGGGCTCGCATCCGTGGCCGGGTTGGACGCGAGATACTTCCACTTGACGCCCTGCCGGAAGCCGGCGCGCAGGATGGCGTGCACCTGCCGGACCGATGCAGGGGCAAGCCCCTCGTCGGTGAGGCCCTGGTAGAACTCGTCCAGTTCGAGGGCGGTCACCTCCACGACCGGCACCGGCCCGAGGGCGGGACTGATCCGCTTCTCGATGAGGCGCTTGTACTCCCGCAGCGTGGTAGGGGATCGACCCTCTGAGGTGATCTGCTTCAGCCACTTGGTGAGCAATTGGTCGACAGTGACGCCCGCTCCCGCGATCCTGCCACTGCGGCGGTCCTCCAGCTCCCTGACCAGCTTCGCCAATGCCTTGTCAGCTGAGGTGACCTCGGGATCGTCGGCCGCGTACCCCGGCCATCGCCGACTGACCTGGCCGTACTTGCCGGTGACCGGGTCACGTCCGGTCGCCACGCGCAGTTCGTAGACGGCGGACTTGCCGCGTCCACTGATCAATCGCTTGGAGCCCTGCATGTGGTCAGTCTACCGCATTATGGGTTTTTTATGGGTTTCCCCTTCGGGGCCAACTCCCAAAAACCCACTCTGACCTGGTGCGCCCCCTGGGATTCGAACCCAGAACCTGCGGATTAAGAGTCCGTTGCTCTGCCGTTGAGCTAGAGGCGCATCGGAGAGTGTAGGCGCGCGGGAGTCTCCGACTTGAAGCGGTTCGCCGGCAACCAGCTGCCCCCGAAATCGCCGGCCCGTAGCGATACCACAGGCCGGCGACCCCCCCCGAGGGGCACCGTCGACACGTTGCCCAGACAACAGTGCGGGCGAGACGGTAGCACAGGGGGACTGACACGGACGTCAGGTACACTCGCCGCGATCTTCGCGGTCCGTTGGCGGGCGGCGGGTGCGGGAAGGAGGGCAGTGGAGCTCGAGTTCACGAGTGAGCAGGAGGAGCTGCGCTCCTCGGTGCGCTCCTTCGTGGACAAGGAGTGTCCGCTCGGGGTCGTGCGGACGGTCGTGGAGACCGGAGAGCCGGCCGACAAGCTCTGGCGGTCCATGGTGGCATTGGATTGGCCGGCCCTGGCCGTGCCCGAGGAGTATGGCGGCGTCGGCCTCTCCTTCGTGGAGTTGGCCGTGTTGGCCGAGGAGTTGGGTCGTGTCGTTGCGCCCGGACCGCTTCTGGCCACGGTGAGTCAATTTGTCCCTGTCGTCCGGGAGGTCGGGACGCCCGAGCAGCGTCAGCGCTTCCTCGCCGAGGTGGCATCGGGGGCCATTACCGGGACCGTCGCCCTGGCCGACCATGCCCGAGGTTGGGGTCTCGGCCAGGTGACGACGACGGCCGAGCGCGCCGAGGGAGGCTGGGTGCTCCAAGGCACGAAGCTGGGCGTACTGGCCGGTCCGGACACCACTGAGGTCGCAGTCGTCGCCCGGGTCGGTGACGGGGTGGGTGCCTTCGTCGTGCCCGGGGACGAGGCCGGCTTGGCTCCAGTCAGGAGTCTCGACGCCAGCCGTCCCCTGTACACGGCAACCCTCGATCGCGTACTCGTCGCTGACGACCGCGCGCTGGGCGAACCGGGGAACGCCGCATCCGTGTCCGGATTGACCCGGGCAATTCAGGAGGCGACGGTGGTGCTCGCTCTCGAAACCGTGGGGACGTGCGACGCGCTCTTCCAGATGGTCCTCTCCTACGTGAAGGACCGCAAGCAGTTCAACGTGCCCGTCGGCTCGTTCCAGGCGGTCAAGCACAAAATGAGCAACCTGTTCCTCGCCATCGAGCGCGCCCGCTCTCTCTGCTACTACGCGGTGGCGGCCGTCAACGAGGACACGCCGGACCGCGCCACAGCCGCCAGCATGGCCAAGGCCGCCAGTGACGAGTGCCAGCGCGCCGTGTGCCGCGACGCGTTCCAGTCCTTCGGCGGCATCGGGTTCACCTGGGAGCACGACAGCCACCTCTTCCTCAAGCGCGCCGAGACCAACGGCACGCTCCTCGGGGGTTCGGCCGAACACCTGCTCCTCGTTGCGGCCAGTCTCGGGGTCACCTCCGCCTGAGCAAGGCAGACTGGCGGTGTGCGTCCAGGGGAGTTCCTCATCGCCGCCCTCGATCTGGCCCCGCACCCCGAAGGTGGCTGGTATCGGCGCACCTGGGTCGCTCCGGCCTCAGCGGGGGTGCGACCGGCTGGCAGCGCCATCTACTACCTGCTACTGGACGGGGAGGTCTCCGTGCCGCACCGCATCGACGCCACCGAGGTGTGGCACTTCTACGCCGGCGAACCGCTCGAGCTGAACCGGGAATGGCCCGGCGGCCGCGTCGACTCGGTCGTCCTCGGCCCTGACGTGGCCGCCGGCCAAACTCCACAGGCCGTCGTCGAGCCGGGTGTCTGGCAGTCTGCCCGCCCGCTCGGCGCGTTTGCCCTCGTCGGGGCGACAGTCACGCCCGCCTTCGTCTTCGAGGGGTTCGAGCTCCGTCAGGAGGCTGCCGGCCCGGGCTGAGGGACCAGCCCGCGGTCGACAGGCGACGGCAGCCGGACCCGCTCGGGCAGGTGGAGGGCCAGCAGCTGCTGCGTGACGTCGGAGGGGATGGCGCGCGCCGTGGCGAGCGAGAGGACGATCATGGTGAGGAAGGCCAGCGGCACCGTCCAGATGGCCGGCTCGCTCAGGAGGACGGCCGGCCAGCCGGTGGCGCCGACGCCGAACATCGTGAGCACCACCGCGACGGATGATGCCGTGCCGCCCAGGATCAGCCCACCCATCGCTCCGATCCAGGTGAGGCGGCGCCACCAGATCCCCAGGAGCAGGAGGGGGCAGAACGTCGACGCCGCGATGGCGAACGCCCATCCGACGAGGACGTTGATGGAGATGTTGAGCACGACCAGTCCCAGGGCGGTCATGACGACGCCGATGGCGATGGCAGAGGAGCGGAATGCCCGCACCCCGCCACCCATGATGTCGTGCGAGAGCGCGCCCGACATGCTGATGAGCAACCCCGACGAGGTGGAGAGGAAGGCGGCGAAGGCCCCGGCGGCGACCAGCGCACCGAGGAGGACGCCGAGACTGCCCGCCGCCATGATGCGCGGAAGGACGAGCACCACCGAGTCGGTCTGGCCCGAGGTGTAGAGGCCCGGCGCCTCCAGCCGTCCCAGCACGGCGAAGACCGCCGGGAAGATGTAGAAGCACCCGAGGAGCAGGAGCACGAAGGCGGTGGTCCTGCGGGCCGCTTGGCCGTCGCGGTTGGTGTAGAAGCGGACCAGAATGTGAGGCAGGCCCATGGCGCCCAACACCGTGGCCAGCAGCACGCCGTACGTGGCCGCCAGGGCATGGTCGGGCCGCCCGCCGAGCTGCAGGAGCGGGGACGTCCAGGCCGAACCGCTCATGACCGGGTTGTCCTCGACGTGTGGTGCCCGCGCCCCGGCGGGAAAGGTGAGCGTCGCTCCGGACGCCACGCTGTGGGTGCCCTTGGTCAGCTCCATCGGCCCATGCCGTGCGACGCCGTCGACCACGCCGGACGCGTCGATCTCCACCGCCGACGTCACGCTGATGGTCTCCGGCTGCGGGAACTGCACCGCCGTCCGGTGGGAGAAGGTGGGGGGCGCCGAGCCGCTCACCGACGCCACCGGCGGGTGTTGGACGAAGGCCAACAGGATCAGCGCCGGCACCGCGATGGCCACGATCTTCAACCAGTACTGGAACGCCTGTACGAAGGTGATGCCTTTCATGCCGCCGCTGGCGATGCCGAGCGTCACGATGGCGCCCAGCACGACGACGCCGACCCACTCCGGGCCGCCCACGGCCACCTGCAGGGTGACCCCCGCCCCCTTCAGCTGGGGGAGCAGATAGAAGCCGCAGATCAGAATGACGGTGGCGGTGGCCGCCCGGCGGAGCGCCGGCGAGCCGAGTCGCCCTTCGGCGAAGTCGGGAATGGTGTAGGCGCCGAAGCGGCGGAGCGGCGCTGCCACCGCCGCCAGCAGGACGAGGTACCCGGCCGCGTAGCCGACGGCGTACCAGAGCGCACCGAGGCCTTCCAGCATGGCCAGGCCGGCCACTCCGAGGAAGGAGGCCGCCGAGAGGTACTCCCCGGAGATGGCCGACGCGTTGAGCGGCGCCGGTACCTGCCGCGCCGCCACCAGGAAGTCGGCCGGCGTGCGCGCCACCCGCACGCCCCGGGCTCCGATCAACGCGGTGACCGCCGTCACCGCAATGATGGCTATGACGGAGGCCGGCTCGGTCATTGCTCCTTGAGCAATTCGACGAACTGGCGCTCCAGCCGTTCCGCCCGCCGCACGTACCAGTAGCCGAGCAGGACGAGCGGCGGGTAGATCCCACCGCCCAGGATGAGCAGGGTCAGGGGCAGGCCGAACAGCTCGGCCGTGGCCAGACGCGGGAAGAGCGCCGTCAGGAGCGGGTACAGGGCGAGGAGGGCGAGCGCCGGCAGGAGGACGGTCACGCAGGCGCCACCCTGCGCGCGCATCAGCGACGTCAGCAGCTCCTGCCCGTAGGCGTCGGGCTCGTACAGGTCGTCGAGGGCCGGCGAGCTGGCCCGGCCACCCGAACGTCGCGGCTGACTGCGCACCACCTGACGGGTCGGGATCTCCCCGGTGGTCACGAGGCCGGTGACCTTCTCGCTTGGCGAACCAGTCGGTCCCTGAGCTCCTTCGAGTGCCGGCGGCTCACGGGGAGGTCGAACGTGCCCACGCCGACGACGGTGTGCCCCTGCGAGGTGCGGACCTCCCGGATGTCGCGCAGCGAGACCAGGTAGCTGCGGTGGATCCGGGCGAATCCGTGGTCACGCCAGTGC
Organism: Acidimicrobiales bacterium; assembly: GCA_035602795.1. Lineage (GTDB taxonomy): Bacteria > Actinomycetota > Acidimicrobiia > Acidimicrobiales > RAAP-2 > Bog-473. The sequence goes on from DATNLP010000285.1 coordinate 21,406, forward strand.
TCCTCCAGCGTCGACATGGAAACCCTGACGAGATGCTGGGCCGCGTCGCGCAGGTGGAGGCGCACGTAGTCACCGGACGATTCCACCCAGGAGACCTCGTCCCGGGAGACCATCCTCGTCAGGGTGCCGATCTCCACCGGAATGGTGTCGAGCACGCCCTCGTCGGGCTCGTCCTCGCGGCGCGGCAGGGCCACCCTGCGCAGGGCCGTCACGAGGCGCTCCTGGGTCACGGGCTTGAGCAGATAGCCCGAGCCCCCCACGTCGAAGGCGGCCAGGGCATGTTCTTCGTGGGCCGTCACGAACACTATCGCCGGCGGATGCGAGAACCGCGCCACCACCCGGGCCAGCTCCAGGCCGTCGATCCCCGGCATGGCGATGTCGAGGAGGACGACGTCGTAGCGCTCGTGGTTGAGATGGTGCAGGGCGTCGGTGGCCGAGCTCACCGCCCGCACGTGCGACGCCATGGCCGAGTTCTTCAATAGGTAGACGAGCTCGTCGAGCGCCGGGGTCTCGTCGTCGACCGCCAGGACGCTCAACCCGGTCGTCACGCCAGGACCCCGACACGGTACTTGGGGATGCGGACCGTGACCCGCGTCCCCGCCCCCGGTGCCGTCTCGATGGTCAGGCGCGAGTCGTCCCCGAAGACGGTGCGCAGGCGCTCGTCGACGTTGTGCAGGCCGACGCCGTCCTCGTCGTTCATTCCGGCCAGGGCGCGTTGAATCTCCTCGGGCTCCGCGCCGACGCCGTCGTCCTCGACGGAGACCTCGGCGTCGCTGTCGGCGTCCATCACGGTGATCTCGAGGTGTCCGGGCCTGCCGCTCGGCTCCAGGCCGTGATGGACCGCGTTCTCCACCAGGGGCTGGAGGACGAAGGGCGGGAGCATCACGCTCAGGACCTCGGGGGCGACGCGCAGCGTGACCTCGAGCCGTTCGCCGAAGCGGGCCCGCTCCAGGTCGAGGTAGGTGTCGACCAGGCGGAGCTCCTCGGCCATGGTCACGAACTGCCCGTGGCTCCGGAAGCTGTAACGGATGAAGTCCGCGAACTCGACCAGGAGCTCGCGGGCCCGGTCCGGATCGGAGCGGACGAAGGACTCGATCGCGGTCAGCGCGTTGTAGATGAAGTGCGGCGAGATCTGGGCTCGGAGGAAGCGCAGTTCGAACTGCACGGCGCGCCGGCGTGAGCGGTCCAGCTCGGCCAACTGCAGTTGAGTGGAGACGAACTCGGCCACCTCCCCGCTGAGGCGGAGCAGGCTGGCCGGCGCGGAGGTGTCGAGGGCGACGATCGCCCCGACCACCACGTCGTCAGTGGTGATGGGCACGACGATGCCCGCCTGAAGAGAGCACGTGCCGGCGGACGTGCAGGCCAGGTCGCGGGCGGAGAGGACTCGTGGTCGCGCGGTCGAGATGGCGAGCTGTATCGGGCCCACCACCAGATCGCAGTGCGCGGGATCGATGCCGTCTGCCGCCAGAATCCCGAAGGTATCGGCGATGGCCACGCCGGCCGTGCCGATCAGCTGCCGGAGATGGGAGATCGATCGGTCCGCCGAATCCTTGTCAAGTCCGGTGCGCAGGGCGGGGGCGGCCAGGTTCGCCGTGTGCAGGGTGGCCAACGCCGCACGCTGCGTCGGCGTTCCGAGCCTCCGCTCGGAGCGCACGGCGAAGCGGACCACGACGACGATCAGGACGACGACGCCTGCGAGGGCGATCCACAGCGCCTCTTTCATCAAGCCCCCTTCGCCGCCGGTGGTGGGAGTGCCCGCTCGTCGGCTGTTCAGTGCGCCCTGCCTGCCAGTGTGCCATATCGCTCCCCTGAAATGCGGGTGTCGGACCGCTTCCCTGGCCGCATCGTCCGTTTCTGCTTCCGCCCTGCCGTTCATCGCACGGAGTCGACCGTTCGTCGCACGAATGTGTCACTTCACCGACAATCCGTTGCAGTCACGGAACGTCTCTTCGCACAATGGGAGCGTCCCATCTCCGGGGGGGACGTGAAGCAGGTGGACACGATTCGGATGCCGTCACCGAGACGGCTGCTCTGCCCGGGGTCGCCGTAAGCCGACGACCCCGGGACAAGGGGGAGTGCAGTCGTTCGCCGCCGCCGGGTCGTCCCGCCGTTGAGTCGCGTGGGGGCCATGGCTCTCCATGCCCGAACAAGGAGTGCTCACGTTATGGCAATCATGGACGATTCGGTGTCGTTGCAGAACGTCGCCATCAAGGAGACGCCTACGGCCGCCGACCCGGCTCCCCTCGGGCTGGCCGCCTTCGCCCTGACCACCTTCCTCCTCTCGGCTTTCAACGCCGGTTGGACCAAGGGGACGGTGGCCTTCCTCGGCTTCGCCCTCGCCTATGGCGGCATCGCGCAGCTCTTGGCCGGGATGTGGGAGTTCAAGAACCGGAACGTCTTCGGCGCCACCGCCTTCTCCACCTACGGCGCCTTCTGGATCGGTGTGGCCGTCTACTTCCTGCTGGTCGTCCCGCAGTTCAAGCCGACGGCGCTCGAGCTGAACAACGACCTGGGCTGGATCGCCGTGGCCTTCGTGATCTTCAACACCTACATGCTCCTCTGGAGCCTGTTCGTCAACAAGGCCGTGTTTTTGGTCTTCTTGACCCTCGAGGTCACGTTCATCCTCTTGGCTATCGGGAACTTCTCCGGGCACACCGGGATCGTGAAGGCCGGCGGCATCGCCGGCGTGGTGACGGCCGCCGCGGCCTGGTACGCCTCCGCGGCCGGCGTGATCAACGGCATGGCCACCCGGCCCGTCCTGCCGGTCGGCAAGCCCCTGCCGCTCAACCGCGCCTGATAAGTAATGATCAGTGGGGGAGCGTCCGAGCCGGACGGGCCCTAAAGGAGGCTGTCGTGAGCGAGATCCGAGAGGAAGGGCTGTCTGCCCTCCTGCACGAGACCCGTACATTCCCGCCACCCGAGGATCTGGCCAAGCACGCCAACGCCCAGCCGGGCATCTACGCCGAAGCCGACGCGGACCCCCTGGCCTTCTGGGAGGCACAGGCCAAGCGCCTGACCTGGGCCGAGCCGTGGACCAAGGTCCTCGAGTGGGACCTCCCCTACGCCAAGTGGTTCGTCGGGGGCAAGCTCAACGTGTCCGTCAATTGCGTCGACCGCCATGTCGAGGCGGGCTTGGGTGACCGGGTGGCCTTCCACTGGGAGGGCGAGCCCGGCGACACCCGCACCATCACGTACCGGGACCTGCTCGGGTTGGTGAGCCAGGCGGCCAACGCGCTGACCGAGTTGGGTGTGCAGGCGGGCGACAAGGTGGCCATCTACCTCCCCATGATCCCCGAGGCGGTCGTGTCCATGCTGGCCTGTGCCCGCCTCGGCGCGCCCCATACGGTTGTGTTCGGCGGCTTCTCGGCCGACGCCTTGCGCGGCCGCATCCTCGACTGCGACGCCAGCGTGGTCATCACGGCCGACGGCGGCTACCGGCGTGGTGCGCCCAGCGCGCTCAAGCCCGCCGTCGACGAGGCCGTGGCGGATTGTCCCGGCGTGCGCAAGGTGCTCGTCGTCCGCCGCACCGGCCAGGACGTGGCCTGGGACGACGGCCGCGACGTGTGGTGGCACGACGTGGTCGAGAGCCAGCCGACGGAGCACGAGGCCCAGGCCTTCGACGCCGAGCAGCCCCTCTACATCATGTACACCAGCGGCACGACGGCGAAGCCCAAGGGCATCCTGCACACGAGCGGCGGCTACCTCACCCACGTCTCGGCCACGCACTACCTGATCTTCGACATCAAACCGGACAGGGACGTCTTCTGGACGGCGGCCGACATCGGCTGGGTGACCGGCCATAGTTACATCGTCTACGGCCCGTTGGCCAACGGGACCACGTCGGTCATGTACGAGGGCACGCCCGACACGCCGACGCGCGACCGCTGGTGGCAGCTGGTCGAGAAGTACAAGGTCAACATCCTCTACACGGCGCCCACCACGATCCGCACGTTCATGAAGTGGGGCGAGGACCTGCCGGCCCAGCACGACCTCTCGAGCCTGCGGCTGCTCGGCTCGGTGGGCGAGCCCATCAACCCCGAGGCGTGGATCTGGTACCGCACCTACATCGGCGGCGGGCGCTGCCCCGTCGTCGACACCTGGTGGCAGACCGAGACGGGCGGCATCCTCATCACGCCGCTGCCCGGCATCACGGCCACCAAGCCCGGCGCCGCCATGAAGCCCTTCCCCGGCGTCAGCGCCGACGTCATCGACAACGACGGCCGCTCGGTGGGCAACGACGAAGGCGGCTACCTCGTCATCACCGAGCCCTGGCCCGGCATGCTGCGCGGCATCTACGGCGACGACGCGCGCTACAGGGAGACCTACTGGTCGCGGTTCCCGGGCCGCTACTTCGCCGGTGACGGTGCGAAGCGCGACCAGGACGGCGACCTGTGGCTGCTGGGGCGAGTGGACGACGTCATGAACATCTCGGGCCACCGCATCTCGACCACCGAGGTCGAGCACGCCCTCGTCAGCCACCCGTCGGTGGCCGAGGCCGCCGTGGTCGGCGCCAACGACGCCACCACGGGCCAGGCCATCGTGGCCTTCGTGACGGTCAAGGGAGCGGAGGACGCCGAGGGCGACGCAGGGGAGGTGCTCGTCCAGGAGCTGCGCGACCACGTGGCCCGCGAAATCGGGCCGATCGCCAAGCCGCGCCAGATCATGCTGACGCCCGAGCTGCCCAAGACGCGCAGCGGCAAGATCATGCGCCGGCTCCTGCGTGACGTGGCCGACGACCGCCCGCTGGGCGACGTCACCACGCTGCTCGACCCGACGGTCGTCAACGCGATCAAGGAGCACATGGCCGAGGGGAGCGCCGAAGAGAAGGAGTAGATTGCGCGGCGGTGGCCACCCTCGACCACACCATCGTCCCCGTCGCCGACCTCGACGCCAGCCTGCGCTTCTACAGCGACGTCCTCGGGCTCGAGTCCGACGGGACGGACGGGCCCTTCTCGGTCATCCGGGTCGACGCCGGCACCGTGCTCCTCCTGGCGCCGTGGGGCAGCGAGGGCGGACTGCACCTCGCCTTCGCGCTGTCACCCGAGGAGTTCGCCGTCACCTTCGAGCGCATCAAGTCCACCGGCGTCCCCTACGGCGACGCGTACCACGACGCCGCCAACATGCGCGGCCCGGGGGAGGAGCAGGGTGCGCGCGGGCTCGGCCCGACCCTGTACCTGCTCGACCCCAGCGGCCACCTCGTCGAGATCCGCCACTACTGACGGCCGGTGCCTGGCGCCCTACGCCGGCGCGTGCACCTCCACCACGGTGGCCGACCCCATGCCGCCGCCGGCGCACAGCGTGCCGACGCCGATCCCCCCGCCCCGCCGGCGCAGCTCGTGGATCAGCGTGACCAGAATGCGGGCCCCCGACGCGCCCACCGGGTGGCCGATCCCCACCGCGCCACCGTTGACGTTCACGATGTCGTGGGGGAACCCCAGCTTGCGCGAGCTGGCCACCGCCATGGTGGCGAAGGCCTCGTTGATCTCCACCAGGTCGACGTCGGACTCGCTCAGCCCGGCCCGCCCGAGCGCCCGGGGGACGCACACCGTGGGCGCCAGCCCGGTCCGGGCCGGCTCAATGCCGCACGAGTTCCACGACCGCACCGTGGCTAGCGGCTCCATGCCGTGGCCCTCGGCGTAGGCGCGCGACACTACCACCAGCGCCGCACCTCCGTCGGCGATCCCCGAGGAGTTGCCCGCCGTGATCTGCCCGTCCGGGCCGGTCAGCGACGGCAGCGCCGCCAGCTTCTCCAAGGTGGTGTCGCGGCGCGGGTGCTCGTCCACGCTCACGGTGACGGTCTCGCCGCGTCCCTCCGGCACCGTGACGGGGATGATCTCCTCGGCGAAGCGCCCGTCGTCGGTGGCGGCGACGGCCCGGATGTTCGAGTGGTAGGACCAGTGGTCGGATTCCTCGCGGGTGATGCCGCACTCGCGCGCCGTGTTCTCGCCCACCGTGATGAGCATGTTCATGTTCGGCGCCTCGGCCGAGTCGGGGTGGCTGGGCGGGAGGAAGCGCTCGATGCCCCCGAAGGGGAAGGGTGACTTCTCGAACATGAGCGGGCTCCGGGTCATGGACTCCACCCCGCCCGCGATCACCGCGTCGGCCATGCCGCTGCGGATGTTGGCCGCCGCCTCCTGCACCGCCATCATCCCGGTGGCGCACTGGCGCTGCAGCGCGCCGCCCGGCGTGTCGGGCGGCAGGCCGAGCGCGTTGGCCACGTAGCGCGCCGTGCACCCTCCCCCCTGCAGCACCTCGCCGAGCAGCAGGTCGTCGATGTCGGCGGCGTCCAGCCCGGCGGCGGCGATGACGCCCGCCACGGTCTGCATGCCGATGTCCCGGATGCTCAGTCCCGCCAGGCTGCGGCCCGACCGCCCGATCGGGGTCCGGACGGCGGCGACAATGACGGCATCGGTGGCGTCGGTCACTGGTGCTCCTCGAGGCTCAGGCCCGCACGAAGACGGGGATGGTGTAGTCGTCGGAGATGGGCTGGAAGGTCACCCGCAACGGCATGCCGACCGCCAGCTCGTCGAAGGGGCAGTCGACCACGTTGGTCATCATGCGCGGCCCCTCGGCCAGGTCGACGATGGCCGCCACGTAGGGCACCTTGTCCCGGAAGGGCGGCATGTCGTTCGAGTAGATGACCGACCAGGTGTAGAGCGTCGCCTCGCCGCTGGCCTGGTGCCACTCCACGCGCTCGCTCCAGCACTTCGGGCAGAAGGGCCGCGGGTAGTAGGAGTAGGCGCCGCAGTCCAGGCAGTGCTTGATGAGCAGCCGCTCCTCCTTGGCCGCCTCCCAGAACTCGATGGTGTCGCCCTCGGGCGTCGGCAGGTCGAAACGGACCGTCGTCATGGAACTGTTCCTCGGATCGTGTCCCGGGGCCCGCGACCCCGGCCGTGCGCATCGGGTGCCGGCCCCAGGGATTGACCCCCGGCGGCGGCATCGGCCATGCTGCAACGAACCTGACACCGGCGTCAACTTTCGACATCCGACACGTCCCACTGGGGGGCCGACAGCCATGCTGATGGACGAGCACCTGGGCCGCATGGCCGAGCAGTTCGGCGACGAGACCGCCTTCGCCGTGGTCGACGTCGGTGCCATGACCTTCGCCGAGTGGGACGGCGCCGCCAACGCCATGGCGCGCTGGCTCCTCGAGGCCGGCCTCGAGCCCGGCGGGCGTGTCGGCATCCATCTGCGCCCCGAGCTCGCCCTGCGCTGGCTCGTCTCGTACTCGGCCGCGCACCGCGCCGGCGGCGTCGCCGTCCCCATGAACCCCCGCCTGGCCCCGGCCGAGGTGGGCCACGTGCTGGCCCACTCGGGCGCCACCGCCGTGGTCACCGACGGCGACCTGGTGCCGGCCGACCTGCAGGCTGCGGAGGGCCGCCTCGTCGCCCTGGTCGACGCCGGCGCGGAGGCCGGGCCCGGTTCCGCCTCCGGCACGCCAGTCCTGGGCTGGTCCGAGGCGACGGGGGGCGACCGCTCGCCCTTCCAGGCGCCGCGCCAGAACGACGACCTGGCCGACATCCTCTACACCTCGGGCACCACCGGGCGTCCCAAGGGCGTGGCCGTCCGCCATTCCAACGGTTCGATGATCGGCGCCGTCGACCCCAACTGGACGGGCGACGGCTGGGTGCACGCCAGCCCGCTGTTCACCTTCGCCGGCATCGCGCTGGTCTACACACCCATGAAGCTCGGGCTCCAAGTCGTCTACCAGCCCCGCTTCGACGCCGGCCGCTGGCTCGAGGTGGTCCAGGCCGAGCGCCCGGTGGCGGTGTTCCTCGTGCCCGCCATGGCGCACCTGCTGATCGATCACCCCGGCTTCGACGAGGCCGACCTGTCGTCGGTCACCATGTGCTCGGTCGGCAGCGCGCCGCTCGCCCCCTACGTGGTCGAGCGCCTGCAGGCAAAAATGCCCGACGCCCTGGTGTCGAACAACTACGGCATGACCGAGGCCGGTTCCGCCTACTGCATCATGCCGCAGGGCGAGGCGGTCAAGCGCCCCGGCTCGGTGGGCCAGATCGCCCCGCCCGCCGTGGTGCAGATCGTCGACGAGCACGACCGGCCGCTGCCGGCCGACGAGGTCGGCGAAGTGCGCCTGCAGATGCCCGGCCGGCACCGCGAGTACTACAACGACCCCGAAGCCACGGCAGAGGTCTGGCGTGACGGCTGGCTGGTCACCGGTGACCTGGGCAAGCTCGATGCCGATGGCTACCTCTACATCGTCGGCCGCTCCAAGGACGTCATCATCCGGGGCGGCAACAACGTGCACGCCACCGACGTCGAGCACGCCCTGGTCCAGCACGCGGCGGTCAAGGAGGTGGCGGTCGTCGGCGCGCCGCATCCGGTGCTCG
>DATNLP010000406.1:0-4104 GCA_035602795.1 Acidimicrobiales bacterium
CAGGACGAGCTCAAGGAGCTCGGCGACACCCTAGACGGCCTTTTCGCACGACTCGAAGGTGCCTTTGAAGCACAACAACACTTCGTCGCCAACGCCTCCCATGAACTACGCACCCCACTCACCGCCGAGCGCAATCTCCTCCAGGTTGCGCTCGACAATCCTGAATCGAGCAATGCCGAATGGCGCTCCACCGCAGAAGAATTGCTCGCCTCGAACGACGAACAGGCGCATCTGATCGATGCCCTGCTCACCCTGGCCAGCAGCGAAGTGGGTCTGAGTGAACGGGAGACGGTTGACCTCGCTCCCCTGGTGGAGGAGACCCTCACCGGGCTCCAATCCGAGATCACGCGACTCGAGATCCATGTCGATGAAGCGACGGCACCGGCACTGCTCATCGGAGACTGCCTGCTGGTCCAGCGCCTCGTCGTCAACCTGCTCACCAATGCCGTACGCCACAACATCGTCGGAGGGGACATGAAGGTCATGACAGGCGTGACAGAAGACCGGGCCTTCTTGTCTGTGACCAACGGGGGGCCGGTAATTCCTTGTGCTGAAGTTGAACGCCTCTTCCAACCCTTCCAACGGCTTGATCCACGCCGAGCGGTCTACAAGGACGGCCACGGACTCGGTCTCTCCATCGTCCGCGCCATCGCCTCTGCACATGGCGCATCTATCACGGCCGACCCGGTGCCCGACGGTGGCCTATCGGTTCGGGTGATCTTTCCGCCGCGCACGAACTCTGGGCGATCGCTACAACACACCGAATCCGTTACGGACAGAGAGTTCGCTGCGACTCAATGATGGTCGGTCGAACTCGTCCGATCTCGTTACCCTACCTCGGAACGATCGATTATCGGCAGTGCCCTACCTTCGACGTCGAGACACCATGGCTGCCGCACCGATACTCCGAGGGGGAACTATTCCACGTCCAATTTGGGCTCGTCCGTGAGGGGAAGCTCCCGTTCCCGTTTGGCGGGCCGTCCATCCGGAACCGGCGCAACGGACGTCTGTTGGATGTCGGGGCGTGCCATGGCAAGGTAGGAAACAAGGACGAGCACGGCCAGGGCAAACACGAGCGCGGTTGGGCCGTCCCCGAAGTTGATCCCGCTGAGGTTCTGCGGCTTGCCGATGTAGTCGGCGAAAGAAGCGCCCAGGGGCCGTGTGACGATGTAGGCCATCCAGAAGGCAGCGATGCTGTTCAGACCAAGCTTCCACCATGCCAGAGCAGGCAGGAGGATGACCACGCTGAAGAGAATGCCCGAGGCCAGGTAGCCAAGGTTGAGGGAGGTGGCGGTGAAATCACCCAGGGCGGTGCCGAGAGCAAAGGTGGCGAACACGGTGGCCCAGTAGAAGGCCTCACGGCGCTGCGTCGTGATGCTGTGGATGGAGAGCGTTCCCTCGCTGTGCTGCCAGAGCCAGAAGATGGCGGCCAAGATGACTGCCCACAGAAGGGTGGTCCCTGCATAGGGGATACCGACGTCGAGGTGGAGGAAGTCCGAGACGCCGGTCCCGAAGATGGCGATGGCAAAGGCGAGGAACCAGTATGCGAACGCCCGATAGCGACGGGTGCCGAACTGCAGCACCAACGCGACACCGAACAGGGCCACCTCGGTGCCGCCACCCTTGATATTGCCGTACGTTTTCAGGTAGTCCGACGTGGCCTCTCCGCCCGCGGTGGTCAGGATCTTGAGCACCCAGAAGACGAGGATGACCTCGGGGACCTTTGCGGCGACGGGTGCGGGGAAGACAAGACCGATCAGCGGCACCTGGCCCGTTGCCGTCTTCCGCGGCGCATTGGGTCCAGGCGAAATTGGGAGATCGTGACGTGCTGAGTCCACCTGGCAGATGCCTCCTCCAGATATCGATTTTTGGGTTTCGACTTTGGAATTCACTGCAGTGACCTGAGGACCTCTAGCCGTCTGTCCGAGCGCCGTTGCCCGCCGCGCGGCTATTCGCTCCGTGGCGGGCCGGTGCGACGTGAACGAGAGCGTTGTAGGTCACCAGCGCGATGGCCACGTGCATGCACATGAGTACAGCTACGGCCTTGACCGGTTGGCCCTTGGCCAGGATATAGAGGTCGGGGAGCCACAGGACCAGGGTGACGAGAATGGCGAGACGAAAGAAGAGCCACCTTGGGGCAGACGAGATGCGAGTCACGACGGGCCAGGCGAGACAGGCGACGACGACGCCGATGACCGTCAGCTTGGCGTAGTCGTGAAACTGAAAGTGTACGTAGCCTTTTGTCGAGGGGAATACCGCAGTGCCGATGGCAACAAGGGCCGCATCGACGGCCAGAGAACCGGCCAGGGATATCGCCGTGGCTAGGAGAAGGCGAAGGCTCGAGGGCTGGCGGTGACGCCGGGCAAAGTCCACCTTGACGAGTTCGAGCGAGCGGTCGATCATCGTCTTTTGAGGCACCGATCTCCTTTCGATGCTGTGTCAAACACGCACCACAGCGCACCCAGCCGAAACGGGTCCGCCGCCGACGGTGTCCCTCGTTTAAACGAGTGTTTCCGGACCCTGATACTACACTTCTGTAGTAGTCAGTTCCTACGCAGCTGTAGTAGTAAGTTCCAAGTCGGCGAATGTCCAGGAAGGAATGGTCTTTTGTCCGACCGTCGGCGTCAGGGATCGCTCGAGACCGAGATCCTCGCCGCATTGTGGTCGGCCGAGGGTCCCCTGACGCCCGAGGAGGTCCGCTCTCGCCTGGGTCAGCCGCTGGCCTACACCACGGTGCAGACCGTCCTCGTGCGCCTGCAGGACAAGGGCGTGCTGGAGCGACGCCCCCAGGGCCGCGCGTATGCCTATTCCCCCCTCCTCGACGAAAAGGATCTGGCCGCGCGGCGCATGCGCACACTCCTCGAGTCTGAGGGTGACTTGGACGGGGTACTCAGCCGGTTCGTGGCCACCCTCGACCAGAATCAAGCGGCGGCACTGCGGCGAGTCCTTGGAGCAGAGTCAGAATGATCATCTCTTGCGCCTTCCCCTTACTGATCGTTGCCTGTTTCGGAGCCGTCGCCCCGCCGCTCAGTCGGAAGGTGCGGCCACGACTGGCCATATGGATATTGAGTGTCGGAGGGCTGGCCTTGACGGTCTGCGGTGTCGTCTCAATCGGCGTCGTCGCTGCCCTGGGGCTTGGGCAGCTGGCACCGCTGGCCCGCCTCGGGCAGTGGTCTCCACAGAGGATCGGCCAGAGTGCTCCGTTCCAAGCGTGGTCGATGTGGACCGCGGTTGTTCTGGTTGTGGCGGCGGCGACGAGGGCGGCGACCTCATCGTGGACGCAGGGTCGGCGGCTCCGAGCCGCCTGGGCGGCGAGTCACGCGGCGCAGGCCGGGCTCGTCGTGCTCGCCGATGACGAACCCTATGCCTATGCGGTGCCGGGCTGGCCGGGGCGGATCGTGGTTAGCCGGGGCTTGCTCCACAATCTCGACCCCGCTGGCCGCAGGGCGGTGCTTGCCCATGAGCAAACCCACTTGAGCGAACGCCACGACCTACATCACCTGGCTGTGGCACTTGCCACCGCGATCAACCCGCTGCTTTTGCGTGCCCCCGCGGCGTTGCAACTGGCCTGCGAACGACGGTCTGACGAGGTGGCGGCCCGGGCGGTAGGACACCGGGGCACCGTGGCACGGGCCATCGCGACCGCGGTCGGCCCGCACACCCAAACCCTGGCATGGGCCGCGAGCGGGGCCGATGTGACGGTGCGCGTTGCCGCGCTTTTGTCTCCGCCCCGGGACAACCGGTTGGTCTCAAGCGCGCTGCTCTTCGCTACGCTCGGGGCGATCGCACTGTCGGCCGTGTCGGTGCTCTGGCTCGGACACGACTTGCGCAACTTGGTCATCTTGGCGCGCCACTAACCGCCATATCGAAGGTCCCGCGGCGCTTATCGGGGCTGCAGTTGCGCGCTGCCTCAGCAGCCACATGCCATCCGTACGGCAGCGAGCCCGTCAGGTTCGACCCGCCACCACATCCAGCGACCCCGCTTCTGACCCACCAACTCCGCTGGCGTCTCAATGAGACCGGACGGAACGGCTCGTTTTGCTGCACAACACCGGCGGAGCCGACGGTTACAAACGGCTCGATCTGACGGACCCGGTCGAACAG
>DATNLP010000301.1:0-5588 GCA_035602795.1 Acidimicrobiales bacterium
CCCATCGGGTGCCGGACTGGTACGACGACGCCAAGTTGGGGGTCTTCCTCCACTGGGGCCTGTACTCGGTGCCGGGCTGGGCGCCGCGGGTGCCCGACATCCAGGAGATGCTGGTCAAGAGCGGCCCCAAGCGCATGTTGCGGGAGAACCCCTACGCCGAGTGGTACCGCAACACCATGCAGGTGCGGGGCAGCCCGACGCAGCGGCACCACCGCGAGGTCTACGGGGACGACTACCCCTACGACAATTTCGTCAAGACGTTCAACGACGCCTCCAGGGGCGCCAACCTCGATGCGCTGGCCGGCCTGTGCCAGGCGGCCGGGGCCCGCTACGTGGTGCTGACGAGCAAGCACCACGAGGGCTTCGCGCTGTGGCCGTCGTCGGTGCAACACCCGGTCAAGGGTGCCTACCACGCCGGGCGCGACCTGGTGGGCGACCTGACCGAGGCCGTGCGCGGCCGGCGGATGCGGATGGGGCTGTACTACTCGGGCGGGTACGACTGGCCCTACAACGACGCGGTGCTGACCCGGGCGTCCGATGCCGTGCTGGCCGCGCCGCAGGACCGCCGCTATCGCGAGTACGTGACCGCGCAGGTACGGGAGCTGATCGACACCTACGAGCCGTCCGTCCTCTGGAACGACATCTCGTGGCCCTCGGGAGGCAACCTGGCCGAGCTGTTTGCCCACTACTACAACACCGTCGACGACGGCGTGATCAACGACCGCTGGGCCGAACCGGGCTTCCGGCGGTCGTGGCTGACCGACGCCGGCCTGCGCGTCGCCGGCAGCCTCCTGCAGCTGGGCTGGCCATTGATCCCCGAGCGTCGCAAGCACCTGACCTTCGCGGCGCCCAGCCATTGCGACTTCCGCACGCCCGAGTACGAGGGCGTGCACACCGCCACGGGGAAGAAGTGGGAAATGGCCCGAGGCGTGGGGCACTCGTTCGGGGCCAACCGTTACGAGCGACCCGAGGACATCATTTCGGACACCGAGCTCATCCACCTGTTCTGTGACGTGGTGTCAAAGAACGGGAACCTGCTCATCGGCGTGGGGCCGCGCCCCGACGGGACCGTCCCCGAATCGCAGCAGGCGCCGCTGCGAGGCCTGGGGTCGTGGTTGGAGGCCAACGGCGAGGCCATCTACGGCAGCCGCTCGTGGATGATGGCGGAATCGGAGACGGCGGACGGGACGCCGCTGCGCTTCACGTTGTCGGGGGACGGCGTCTACTGCCTCGTCATGGGGACTCCGGCCGAGCGGCGAATCGTGCTGCGGGCGATCGACGGCAGGCGGGTGAGCCGGGTACGCGTGGTGGCGACCGGGGAGCTGGCCGAGTGGTCGGAGGAAAACGGGGCGCTGGTGGTGACGCTGCCGGACCGGCTGCCCGTGTCGGCCGTGACGGCGCTGGACCTGGGTGAGGGCGTGCGGGCCCGCTTGGTCACGGCGGATCCGACGTAAGGACCTCTGGCATCGCGTTTCGGTCAAGCTGCAGGAGCCAACACGCGAACTCTGGGCAAGGCGACGCACCGGCACTCCATCGTGACCGAATGACCGGATGGACGTTCGCGAGCCGGCCGCAGCGGGATCCGTCTCGGACGAATGTTCGATGGGGAACGCCGCGCTGAGAGCTCCGTCGTCGTCGTCGAGAAGGACCCGCCACGCCTTGCCGGGAGCGACCGTCGACGCGATCCCAACCGACGTCGCAGGGCGCGGCGGCGATTCGGTCGTGCCGCGAACAGGTTTTGTCACAGCTCGAGCCCGACCCCGCTCTCGACGCGGAGCTCCCGGGGAAGGTGCGCATCGATCGCGCCGCCACCACTCGCATGTGCACCACGTCGACCTCCGGCCAAGCACGAGTACGAAGATGCCGCGCACAGGAGGAGGAGTGCGGGGAGAAAAAAACGGGCGGTTGGACCGGGGTCCCCCTTCCGGTCCACGCCGCCCGAAACCAGACGGCGATCGCCGGGAGGGGTGCTGGCAGCAACCGCCATCCTGCGCCACCACCACCTCGGCACTGCCCGATCCTCGTTGACCCGGTGTGCTCGCCCGGCGACCGTCGTCGTCTGACCCACATTTTTGATGCGTGGCGACCCGGCGCGCTAGGGCAAAAAGTCACCGAATTCGCTTAATCGTTTGGCACGGTCGTGGAGTCGGTGCGCCCCGGTGTGGCGCCCCCGCGCGACGGAGCAAGCACGACACCGCGCCCGACGAGGTCGTCGACGTCGAGCGAACTCAAAAGATGCGGCACGGTCGCCGTCGTGCACGAATGAAACTCCCAGGGTGACGACGCCGCGCCGTTTGTCTTTCAGAACTCAGTGAAAACAGATGCTGGTCTCGCTCCTGTCTTTCAGGACTCCGTGAAAACAGACCTTTCTGTTTCCTTTCAGTCCCGTTGAAAGAATCTCCAACTCTGTTTTCAAGACTTGCTGAAACAACGAGGTTTCACGTCAATGTGAAAGCACGAGCTGCGTCTGCGTGACCCGGGCCACCAGTCGGCCGTCCTGGTCCTTCACGTCGGTCTCGACGACGATCAGCGTCCGGCCCAAGTGGAGCGGGCGCGACGTCGCCTCGATGTACCCCTCCTGCACGCCGCGCATGAAGTTCGCCTTCGACTCGACCGTCGTGGTGGCCTTGGCCGAATCGGGCAGGTTGAGAAACGCGCAGGCCGCGCCGGTGCTGTCGGCCAGCGCCATCACCGCGCCGCCGTGCAGCCGGCGACCGCTGGTGCACAGCGCAGGTGCCCAGTTCAGGCGGGCTTTTACCTCCGCCGCCGTCACGGTGGAGAACACGGCGCCCATCAGCTTGGTGAAGGGCATGAGGTCGAGCATCCCCTCCGGCGTCCCGATGGCGCTCCGGACGGATGCAAGGGTCGGTGCTTCGTCGTCGGTGGTCACGCGCCGGAGGCTAGCCAGCGGTGAGTTGTGCGTGCCGTGTCGAGGATCGGCCGACGGCGGTGACCAATGGCTCTACCCGCGCGCCCCACCGTTCTGCATCATCCATGCATGGACGACGGCCGCCGATGCTGTAGCTCGCGATCATTCGATCCGGCACGATCCCGAACAGGGAAGGGTCGTTTCTTGGTCGGAAGGGGGACCCCTTCCTTCGGCGGCCGTCGTTCTATTTCTCCCGAGAAGTCCCGTGTCGTGTACCGCGCCTGTGATCGGGCCGGGGTCCGCCGCCTGCGGAGCGCGCGCAGGTAAGGCCCCGACCGAGCCCGCACCGCACATGGAGATACAGGGCAGGAGCTGCATCGTCACCGGTGCCTCGTCGCCGACTGCGGCAGGGGCGGTGGCTGGGGCTGGGGTATCCACGTGATCCTGGTCACCGGCGCCAGCGGCCAGACCGGCCGCAGCGTTGTCGACGTGCTCGCCCGGACCGGTGAGCACGTGCGGGCCTTCGACATCGCCCCGCGGCTGAAGGAGCTCGGGGACGACGATTGCATCGACGTGATGATGGGCGACATGTCAGACCCGGCTTCGGTGAGCGAGGCGATGGAAGGCGTGCGCACCGTGGTCCACATCGGGCCGGTCCTGCACCCGCAGGAAGCCGACCTGGGCCACAACGTGGTGTCGGCGGCCCGGCGGGCCCAGGTCGAGCACTTCGTGTTCTTCTCGGTCATGCACCCCCAACTCGAGGCGCTGCCCAACCACGCGGCCAAGCTCGAGATCGAGCGCCACCTGCTCATGTCCCGGCTGCCCTACACCGTCTTGCAGCCCACGTACTACATGCAGAACGTCAACGTGGAGCTGGCCCTGGCCAGCGGGGTGCTGCGGCAGCCCTTCGACCTCGACAGCAAGGTGACGCTGGTCGACGTGGACAACGTGGCCACCATCACGGCGCAGGTGGTGACGAAGGCGGCGTCGCACTTCTTCGCCACCTACCAGCTGTGCGGCGCCGATCGGCGTTCGACGCGCGAGCTGACCCAGATCCTCTCGGACGAGTCGGGCCGTCCGGTGCGGCCCGAACCGTCCACCGTGGCCGTCGGCCGCGAGTCGGGACCGGGATCGACCGAGGACGAGGACTTCCGGGCCGACACCTTGGTGCGCCTGATCGACCACTACGAGCGCTACGGGCTCAACGGGAACGCCAACGTGCTGACCTGGCTGCTCGGCCGGCGGCCGACGACCTTCGCCGAGTACGTGCGGCGGTGCCTGGCCGAACCCGGCTCGCCGCATGCTGCTTGACCTGTTCCTCATCGGCCTGGTCATCACGCTCGAACCGATACCCCTGACGGCGATGATCCTGATGCTGGCGGCCGAGCGCGGCGTGCTCAAGGGCGTCGGCTTCGTCCTCGGCTGGCTGTTCACCCTGGTGGCCATCGTGGCCGTGGTGGTCGTCGTTACCGACGGCAAGCCGCTGATCTCGAAGAGCTCGCCGTCGACGGCGGCCCTGGCGGTGAAGCTGGCCTGCGGGGCGGTGCTCGTGTTCGTCGCCTACCGGCGCCGGTTACGCCTGGGGCGTCCGCAGTCCACCGAGTCCCGGAGGCAGCCCAGGTGGATGGCCGGCATCGACCGGGTCAACCCGCTGGCCGCGGCCGGCCTGGCCTTCCTGGTCCAGCCGTGGGTGCTGGTGACGGCGGGCGTGGCCACCATCGTCAACGCCAGGCTGGACAACGCCGTCGAGTACCTGTTGGTCTTCCTCTTCTGCCTCTGGAGCACGGCCAGCATCCTGACCATGGAGATCTACGCTGTCGCCCGACCCGCCACCGTGAAGATCAAGCTCAACGCGCTGCTGGAGTGGATCAACTCGCATACGGACCAGGTCATCGCCATCCTGTCGCTCGGCCTCGGGCTCTACCTGATGGCCAAGAGCATCTACGGGCTGGTGAGCGGGAGCTAAGCGCGCCACCCCCACCGCAGCGGTGACTTGTCGAGGTCGACAAAGCGCGACGGCGGCAGGATGCCGCCGGGGCGCGGCGGGCGCCCCAGGCCGTCGTGGCCTGCACCGTCGTCGAAGAGGCTGAGCCCGGCCGGCACGGGCCGCCACCAATCGGTGCCCGAGAAGAGTCGCGAGCCCATTTCGTGGCCGTTCGGCCCGATGACCATGCGCCGCGGTGCGGGTAGGTCGGCCAGCTGCCAGCGGTACTCGGCCGAGAAGCGCATGCGCGCCTCGCGGTTGGGCAGGGCGGCGTGCGTGGTCAGGCAGTGGAACACCAGGACGTCACCCGGCTCGTAGTCCGCCGTGCGCCAGCCGCGCTCGAGCCGCTCGAGCGGCCGGTGGCGCACCCGGGCCGAGGTCTGGCTGCCCGGCACCAGCGCCAGGCCGCCGAGGCTGACCGGCACGTGGCCCAGGGGAACCCAGCAGGTGAACATGTCCTGCACCGCCCGGTAGTCCTTGTGGACCACGTTGCCGGGCTGGCGCGGCACGAGCGACGACGGGTACACGAGGCGCGGGATCTTGAGCGGGTAGCAGAAGCCGGCCGGCCCCATCACCTGGCCCATGAGCGCGGCGAGCGGCGAGTCGAAGGGGATGGCGTTGAACCCAGGGTCGGCCACGATGCGCCGGTAGCCGCGGTCGCCGAAGGCGTCGCGCATGGCCACGGCGCGCACGGGCGGCCGGGGCGGGGCGGTGACCGGGTCGCCCCCCCGCTCG
>DATNLP010000313.1:0-3309 GCA_035602795.1 Acidimicrobiales bacterium
GCCCATGATGGACCCGGCCACCTTGGCGTTCGCGGCGACATGGCAGCCCTCCATGAGGACCGAATCCGTCACGACCGCTCCGGACGTGATCACCGTGCCCGGACCCAGGATGCTGCGCGCCACCTGCGCCCCGGGCTCGACCCGGCAGCCGGCGAAGACGACCGAGGGGCCCACGACCTGGCCGTCCAGGTCGCTCTCGCCCTCGGTCAGCACCTGGCCGTCCCGCCGCGTCAGCCCGGGAGCGACGTCGGGACCGCGCCGACCGTTCACGTAGTCGAAATTCGCCTCGAGGTAGGCCGAGGGCGTGCCGGTGTCGAGCCAATAAGCCGCGTCGGAGAGTGCGAAGAGGCCGCCGTCGCGCACCATGGCCGGAAAGGTCTCCCGCTCGATCGACACCCGGCCCGCCTCGGGGATCCGGCGGAGCACCGAGGCCTCGAGCACGTAGGTGCCGGCGTTGATTTCGTTCGTGGGCGCCTCATCGCGCGGCGGCTTCTCGACGAAGGCCGTGACTCGCCCGTCCCGGTCGGTGGGGACGACGCCGAAGGCGGAGGGGTCAGCGACGGGGTGCAGCGCGATGGTGCCCTCGGCGCCGCGGTCGCGATGGAAGTCGACCAGCGCCGTGAGGTCCATGTCGGTGAGCACGTCCCCGTTGACCACGACGAAGGTCTCGTCCACCCCGGCGAAGGTGGCGGCGAAGCGGACGGCGCCCGCAGTGTCGAGCGGCTCGGGCTCGACGGCGTAGGTCAGGCGCACGCCGGCGGCGTGCCCGTCGGGATAGGCCTTCATGAAGGCGTCGGGCAGATACCCGAGCGACAGGACGGCCTCGTCCACCCCGTGGGACGCCAGGTGCTCGAGCACGCGCTCGATCATGGGCACACCGACGATGGGGAGCATCTGTTTGGGCGCCGACAGCGTCAGGGGACGCAACCTCGTACCCTCGCCGCCGACGAGGACGACCGCTTTCATTACTTCGTCGTCGTGGTCGACGGCGGGATCGTGGTGGTCGCCGCCGCGGTGGTCGGCGTGGACGACGTCGGCGTCGTGGCCGCCGCCGTCGGCGCGGTGGTGGTCGTGGTCGCCACCGGCTGACTGCCTGCGAGGACCTGCAGCAGGGGGCTGATAGCCGCGGTCGGCTTGGGCAGCTGAACGTTTTCGGGCACGAAGCCAACCGTGATGAGCTGGCGGTTCACGAACTTGAGGTCGGCCGGCTTGACCGTGGTGAGACCACCCGTCTGCACGAGCTGGTTGTTCTCGGTCTTCGTCGTGACGACCCACCAGCGGGCCTCCACCTCGCCGACCTGACCGGCGTCCGGCGTCCCCTTGCCGCACTTCTGACCGTTCTTGTACAGGGGCACGCTGGCGGAGGGGTACTTCAGCGTCGTGTTGGTCAGGGTGAGGCCGGTGTAGCCGTCGGCGAACTTGCCCAGGGTGGCGTTGTTGCCGGCCTCGCTGGCGTTCTTGGGTTGGATCAGGAGAACCCCATCGCCCGTCGTGGTCAGTCCGGTGGTGGCGGTCGAGGGCGATGCCGCCAGTGCGGGCTGCGTGGCGCCGCAGATATCGAACGCGAGCGCGGCGTGCCATGTCGTGTTCGTCGTCGGCTCGACGACCGGCGGGTTCTGGTTGTAGTGGTACTTGGCCACGGCGACAGATACCAGCCCGATCAGGACGATGATCACCAGCGCGGCATACCAGTTGACCGGCATCTGCCCGCGATAGGTAGTGCCACCACCCGTTGCGGCGGCGCGTGCGACCGATCTACCCGAGGAGCTTCTCGCCATGGCGGGAGGCAACCCTACAGCCTGGCGGGGTGCCCCCCGAGTGCAGGCAACCCCCGCAGCAGGTCGTGGTAGAGCGCCATCGTGCTGGGATGGAGGGATTGGAGCGGGGCGTGGTCCTGGCGCCGCGGCACCGGCGAGGTCGGCACTACGTCTGCGGCCAGCGTGAGCAACTGGTCCATGGTGGAGCGCAGACCCACCCGATTCCCCTGGACGGCCGCCGCGAGCAACAGGGCACGGTAGAGGCGCTCGTCGAACGGGCACGCCGCCATGGCGCGCCGGACTACCCACTCCGCATCGTCACCCCGGCCGAAACGGGCGAGCAGACCGGCGCTACGCACCGCCGTGCGCACGATCATCGACTCGACGGCCGGTTGCGTTCCCTCGAACATGGCCCAGTCGGCACGGCGCAAGCCGGCGAACACGGGGCCGCGCACGAGGCGCATGGCCTCGACGAGATGGCGCGGGTCGTCCGAGCGGCTGAGGGCCGCGAACTGCTCGACGTCGGTGACCACGCCAGCACCGAGGCGAAGGACGGTCCCACGCGGCAGGTGGCTGCTGCCGTCCGCCGCGTGGCCCAGGGCGCGCCGCGCATCCGACGCCGTCGAATGCACGCTCGACGAGGCCACGGGCCGATCGGGCCACAGGGCGGCCGACCACTCGGCATGCCGCACGCCGCGGCGATGGAAAGCCAGGTACACCACGAGCTCGAAGGAGGCGGAACGCCGGAAGGGGTGCGAGGTACCGCGAACCGTGACCGGGCCCATGACCGCGATGTCGACCTCGGTGCCGGGCACCTCGGTGAACGGTCGGCGGTCTTGAGGAACACCCTCCGGCAAAACAACGGGCCGAGATCGGCGGCGGACTGTCGACCCCACGACGGCGAACACCGTCCTGAGGATCGAGGGGGGATGACCAGTATGGCTGGGCCGACCGCTCGTGCTGGAGGTGTGGTCCGGCGCTGAGGTCCCATTGCGGAGACGACTAAAACCCCCGGACCAGCTGTGACGTCACACCGACACCGGCCCGCCAACTCCGTGGGGAGACCAGGCCCAGACGCCTTCCGACAAATCTAGAAATACGATAGGTTTAGATGGATTTCTCCCATCCACCGACCGGGGGTTCCGATGAGTGCAACGTCAGACCTGCTCGCCAACAACGCCAGCTACGCCGCCGGGTTCGACAAGGGGCATCTCCCGCTGCCGCCGGCCAAGAAGTTGGCCGTGCTCGCCTGTATGGATGCCCGGCTCGACCCGGCCAAGGCACTCGGCCTGCAGGAGGGGGACGCCCACGTCATTCGCAACGCCGGCGGCGTGGCATCTGAGGATGCGTTGCGCAGCCTGGTCATCTCCCAGCGGCTGCTCGGGACTGAGGAAATCATCCTCATCCACCACACTGAATCGCCCTGGGTTACTTGGAGGCTCCATACCTTAGAAAGGAAGATGGAGCTATGCCAGAAGAGAGGATTCCCGGAAGGCCGTCCACGCGGCGCTACACACCGGCTGAGAGAGAGCAAGCCGTCCGTCTGGTCCGC
>DATNLP010000364.1:0-18200 GCA_035602795.1 Acidimicrobiales bacterium
TCAACGAGGAGCGCCTCCACGGCTACTGCGGCCATATCCCGCCAGCGGAGTTCGAAGCCGCGTTCTACGCTGGCCACCAACCTGCCCTGCCGGGGCTTGGAAACCAATAAAACGAGCCTCCATCAGACCCAGGGCGATTCAATTTGGACGCAGAGGCCGGGCAGCGACTGGTGCGGCGCCTCGCATCCCGTGCTGACGTGGTGGTCTCGAGCTTTCGACCGGGATCCCTCGCCAAACGCGGCCTGGACTACGAGTCCCTTCGTGGCCTCAACGAGGGACTGGTGTTTTGCTCGATCACGGCGTACGGATCCAAGGGACCCAAGAAGGACGAGCCCGGTTACGACCCGGTCCTCCAGGCGGAGACGGGGATGATGTCGATGACCGGCCATCCCGACGGGCCACCGGCCCGGTTGGGAATCGGCGTAATCGACTTGGGTACGGGTATGTGGGCCGCCGTGGGGATCCAAGCCGCTCTTCGGAACCGATTGGAAACGGCCGTGGGAGCGCTCGTGGAAGTCAGCCTCTACGAGACCGCGGCCTGGTGGCTTTCGTACCATGTCGAGGGCTACCTGGCCACCGGCGACAGTCCCCAACGGCAAGGCAACGGGACTCCCTTCGTCGCCCCCTATGAGGTGTTCGCCACCGCCGACGGAGACCTCATGGTCACGGCCGGGAACGACCGTCTCTTCGCCTCCTTGTGTCGAGTCCTCGGTCTGCCGGACCTTCCAGCGGATCCGGTCTTCGCCCGCAACGCCGACCGGGTCGCCAACCGCATGACCCTCCATGAGCTGTTGGAGGATCGCTTCAAAGAGAGGGGCGCAGCGGAGTGGGAGGTCCTGCTCGGCACCGAGACGATACCCTGCAGCCGTGTTCGCTCCGTCGCGGACCTCGTCAACGACCCGCAGCTCGACGCCCTAGACATGCTGGTGGACATACCGCACCCCGACATTCCCGACCTGCGTGTCGTCGACATCCCACTGACTCTCAACGGGGAACGCGCCACGCATCGCTTTGCTCCCCCGCGGCTCGGAGAACAGACCACCTCCATACTGGCGGAATTGGGAGTGCCGACAGAAGAGATCGAAGCACTCGTCCGGGAAGGAGTGGTCTCGTGCTAGCGCCGCAGCGCGCTGGGAGGCCGAGCGCGACCGGGGCAGCGACGGATGCGTCCATTCGACACGTGAAACGAAACAAGTCCGAATAAGTCCGGAGGACAGGTGACACTCCATACGGTCGAATCGACTCCCGAAACCGTACGTTCGGGCTTTCTCGATCCCAGCGCTGGCCCGGTGGCCACGATTGCGTCGGGAGACGTTGTGAGTTATCCGAACACATGGACGCACTGGGGCAACGAAGCGGTCTACGGCATGACCTTTGCTGATCGAGAACCTCTCCGGCATCGCTATCCCAACGGGCCGTACTCGATGATCGGACCAGTGGAGGTCATCGATTCTCAGTCTGGCGACGTAATCGAGTGCAGGCTCGAGTCGCTGAGAACCCGCGACTGGGGTTGGAACTCTTTCCCACTGGGGGTCGGGGCACTACCCGCCGACTTCTCAAAGCCCTATGTGCACTACTTTCGCTTTGACGAGGCGCGTCGTGTCACGGAATACGTTCACGGGATACAGCTCGAATTGGCACCGTTTCTCGGCGTCATGGCTGTCGAGCCGGCGGGCGACTCCGCCGTCAGCGCCATTCTTGCCGGATCCTACGGTGGGAACCTGGTCCTGCGAGAGTTGACCGTGGGCTCGTCGCTCTACCTCCCCGTGGCGAAGGCGGGTGGTCGTCTTTGGATGGGCGACGTGCATGCGCTCCAGGGCGACGGTGTCGTGGACCAGACGGCGATTGAGACGGCGGCGGAGGATCTCACCATTCGCTATGACTTGCATAAGGCCGTCGCGCTTGAGGGTCCTCTTGGGGAGACATCGACCCATTGGATTGGTATCGGTTTCGCGCCGAGCCTCGACGATGCGCTTGTTTCTTGCCTGCGGGGACTCATTCGATGGCTCCACGTGGCTGCCGGCATCTCCGAAGGAGAGGCGTACGCGCTCTGCAGCATGGGCGTGAGCTTCCGAGTCACTCAATACTCCCACCAGACCGGGTCCGCCTACAGCTCGATTCCCCCAAGAACAGTCCACGGCATGGTGCCCAAGCACATGTTTCCCCAGACAGTGCGACGTCGGATTGAGCGTTGGCTTCGTCCCCCCAGAAAGTCGATCGCTGATGCTGAGCACCGTTGATCGGCTCGACATCCTCGATGTTGTGGTTCGGGCGCACAATGCCGCGACGAGCCGCGACGCCGAGGCCTATGTCTCCTTTTTTGCCGAAGAGGTAGTCCTCGACGGCGACATGGGTGAGTACCGGGGCAAGGAGCGACTGCGCCGGTCGGTGGGGCCAATCTGGCATTCGGAGGGCGCAAGCAGCACCCACGCTACGTTGAACGTCGTAGTAGAAGCAGTGGAAGCCGGCCAGATCGCGCCATTGCCACGTCGCTGCTGATGATCCTGCGCGACGAATCACCTGCGTCCATCGCGAGCGTGTCCTCCATCATTCAGCACCTCGTCAAGGTGGACTCCCGGTGGCTGATCGAGCGTCGGTACAGCCGTCGAGTAAAACGCCTCCGTGCTGGTTGGGAGGGGATTTGCCTCATTGAAGGCGAGTCAGACGAGTTGCGATGCCGGGTCGTCGATATCTCGATACTCGGTCTCGGAGTCACGTTCAAGCACCCCTCGCCCTCGCCCTCGCAGCTTGGGGGTCGCCGCATCTGCGTAGATATTCCCGGGGTCGCCCGCCTCGAAGGCAAGATCACCCACGCGGTGCCGGTTCTCGGGAGTGCCGTCCGAGTTGGGATTATGTTCGACGAGGTCTCCACGCCGGCGCCGGACATCACCACTGTCGAGAGCACGATGGGCGACCGCAGCAGAACGTAGGCGTCGCGGTACGACGACAATCGACGAGAACAACCTGGCACGGTGGTGTGTCCGCCTGCATGCACAGCTGCGGTCCCCGCCGTTCCGTCCACCGGGGTTCCCACCTCGTCCACTGGTCCAACCACGGAGTAGAGCGCCCTACCAGCAATCAGGACATCCGAGGAGATCTGAGGACCGTTCAAACTGAGCGGCCCGAATTCTGTTACGCCATCTCGCTTTCGGGTCCCGGATCTCGGAGTGCTGCGTCACCCCGACGCGGCGGTGCGCTACGGAAACCGGCGGAAGGGCCGGACTGCCCAAACCATATGAGGTCAGTGAGATCGCGTACAACGGCAGCACGGCTCATTGTGCGCTGTTCGAGCCAACGGTCGGCGGCGGCACGGACCATCCCGACGATGCCGAAACCCCAGAGTTCTGCTCCGGTCGTATCCACACCTGCCTGGCGCATGAACTCAGCGATGACACCAGTGGCGTGGAGGCCAACGATGGTGACGTAGTCCTCCAGATCCCGGTGCCGCACGACAAATCGGTACAACTCCGGACGGGACTCGATGCCGCCCAGGTAGGCGTCGATGCCGGCGGCCAGTTTGGCCCGAGGCGACTCCGCAGCATCGATGGCGATCGTCGTTTCTTCCACGACTTGTTCAGCGACGGTGCGTCCCACCTCTACGAAGAGGTCCCCCTTGTCCTTGAAGTAGCGGTAGAACACCGGCTTGGCGATCCCCGAAGCCTTCGAAATGTCGTCCATTCCGACATCAGCACCGAGATCGGTGACCACCGCAATCACGGCGGTGATGAGCTCTCGGCGCCGGGATTCTCGGTGGGCCTTCCAGCGCTCGCTTCGGCCATCTCGTCGTGCAACACCTGAGGTCCGCCGGGTCACGTTTGCATCTTATCTGTTACGGATAGTAACATATAAGTGTCCCACCGTTCGGAGCCGATGATGACTGTTCTGACAAAGCTGCGCAGGCCCGAGGGCGATCCGGCATTTGAGCCGTCCGCGGACGACGCTGGCGGAAACCCCACCGGCCCAGCCTCGGCGGCCGAGATCGTCCGGAGCGTCGTCGCCCGCATGACCACCCCGCTGCTACCGGACGACTACCTGCACATGGTGAATCCACTGTGGTCGGCCCGCGAGTTACGGGGGAAGATCATTGAGGTCGTTCCTGAGACCGGCGACGCCGCCACCCTGGCCATCAAGCCCGGATGGGGCTGGAACTTCAGCTACCAGGCGGGCCAGTACGTCGGCATCGGCGTGCACCTCAACGGCAAGTGGCACTGGCGCTCGTACTCCATCAGCTCCTCCCCCGCCGACGGCGGCCGGAGAGGCCGACGTGGCCGGCTGACGATCACGGTCAAGGCGATGCCCGAAGGATTCCTGTCCGAGCATCTGGTTCGCGGTCTCGAGCCGGGGACCATCGTTCGCCTCGCCCTTCCCAAGGGTGAGTTCGTGTTGCCCGATCCTCCGCCAGCCAAGATCCTGTTTTGGACCGGGGGAAGTGGCATCACGCCGGTGATGTCCATG
This sequence comes from Acidimicrobiales bacterium, assembly GCA_035602795.1. Lineage (GTDB taxonomy): Bacteria > Actinomycetota > Acidimicrobiia > Acidimicrobiales > RAAP-2 > Bog-473. Next base: position 4,456 of record DATNLP010000364.1, read on the forward strand.
CTGCGGACCATGGACCGCCGCGGCAACATGCCCGACGTGGTCCACATCCACTCCGCCCCGAGCGAGCACGCGGCCATCTTCCGCGCCGAGCGGCTCGCCCTGGCGGCACGACACAGTGGACTCCAACTCATCGAGAATTTCGACGACGAGCACGGCATCCTCGACGTGGACCGTCTCACCGAAGTGTGCCCGGATTGGAACACCCGCGAAGCCTGGGTCTGCGGTCCTCCTCCGATGCTGGCCGCGGCGGAGAACCGATGGGAGAGTGCCAAGCTCAATCGAAGACTCCACCTCGAGCGGTTCTGTGCCGTACTCACCGCGTCGGCCGAGGGAGGGCGAGTCACCTTCGCTGCTTCAGGTAAGGCAGCAGACGTCGACGGCGCCACCACGCTGCTCGAAGCGGGAGAGGCCGCCGGCATCCAGATGCCGTTCGGATGTCGCATGGGAATCTGCCACACGTGCATCGTCCCGTTGAAAATGGGCATGGTGAAGGACTTGCGAAACGGCGCAGAGTACAACCAGAACGCCGGCGTGCAGACCTGCGTCACGGCCGCCGCCGGCGATTGTGTGCTCGAGATCTAAGGAGGAATTCAGATGGCTATTTCGGACGTGGCGACGTTCGCTCATCTCAGTGAGGCCGACGTCGAGGCCCTTGGCCGGGAGTTCGATGCGATCCGCCAGGACATCGAGGAGTCCCGAGGCGCCGAGGACGCCGCCTACATCGGACGGATCATCTCCGCTCAACGGCGACTCATGGTGGCTGCTCGCCTGACCCTGTTCGCCAGTGCATTCCCCCCGGCCTGGGTCGCCGGTACCACCATGCTGGCGGCTGGGAAGATCCTCGAAAACATGGAGATCGGACACAACGTCATGCATGGGCAGTGGGACTGGATGAACGATCCAGAAATCCACTCCGGCACGTGGGAGTGGGACAACACCTGCCCGGCCGAGCAGTGGAAGCATTCCCACAACTTCGTGCATCACACATTTACGAATGTCCTCGGCAAGGACAATGACGTGGGCTACGGCATCCTGCGCGTGACGAGCGACCAGAAGTGGCACCCGGTCAACCTGGGTCAACCCGTGTACAACGCGCTCTTGGCTTTGCTTTTTGAATGGGGCGTCGCTCTGCACGACCTCGATATCGAGTCCATCCGCAAGCGTCGGAAGGATCCAACTGAGCTGAGGCGTCAGGTCAAGGGGATCTGGCGCAAGGTGCGCCGCCAGGTCGCCAAGGACTACCTCATCTTTCCGCTGTTGTCGGGTCCAAATTTCTTGAGCACCCTCTCGGCCAACGTGACGGCCAATCTGGTGCGCAACCTGTGGTCCTACATGATCATCTTCTGCGGGCATTTCCCGGATGGTGCCGAAAAATTCACCGAGGACGAACTCGAGGACGAGAGCAAGGCCGAGTGGTATCTGCGCCAGCTGCTCGGCTCGGCCAACTTCGACGGAAGCCGGTTCCTCCACGTGATGGCCGGTAGTTTGGGCTATCAGATCGAACACCACCTCTTCCCCGACCTCCCCAGCAACCGCTACCCGGAGATCGCTGAACGCGTCCGAGCATTGTGCGAGAAGTACGAGCTCCCCTATACGACCGGGCCCCTCTACCGACAGTACGGACAGACGCTGCGCACAATCTTCAGGCTTAGCCTGCCGACCAAATCGACCGACCCCGGGCCCGATTCGCCGAAACCCCGACGGGCGGACCCTCAAGAACTTCGCAACCACCCGGGGCCCCTGGCACCTCAGGCCGCCGTGGCCTAAACAGTCAGAGCCTCGCAAAAACGACGAGCAGGATCCGAAGGATAACGCCGACCTTCTCCGCGGGAGGAACGTCAATCTCGTAAAAGGATTCGGCTGTCAGGCCATTGCAAGAGTGCGGAGGCCGATTGATCCTGAGACTCCCGCGAATTTCGGTTTGGACTTACCGCCAAGGCTTCTACGGCGGTCGTCGACGGATCTAGGTGGAACAAAGACGCCCGTTAGCCAGCGTGAGATCCTTCTCGATCGGCGACGCCCGAAGACCAATTTCAGAGTCATGCTGACCGCAGGCGATCAACCGAAGAAGACCTCGGCTTCGGCATAGAGCTCCGGTGGCACCAGCTTGGTCGTCGACAACGCTTCAGAGAGAGGCACGAGGTCGATCGAGGTCCCATGTAGCGCCACCATCTGGCCAAAGTGACCGTGATGTAGGGCATCTATGGCATGTAGTCCAAATCTCGTGGCGAGCACTCGATCAAAGGCTGTTGGACTACCACCACGTTGTACGTGTCCAAGAACCGTGGTCCGGGCTTCTTTTCGGGTGCGCTGGGCGATCTCAGACTCTAAAAGATTGCCAATCCCCGAGAGACGCACATGGCCGAAAGGGTCCACTTCGCCATCCCGCGGTGGCAACGTGCCCTCGAGAGGAAGCGCTCCTTCGGCAACGACGATGATCGGCGCATAGTGACTCGCAAATCGACGTTCGATGAACGCGCACACTTCGTCGATGTGGAAGGGACGTTCGGGAATAAGTATTGCGTTGGCACCTCCGGCGACGCCAGAGTGCCATGCGATCCAACCCGTGTCGCGTCCCATCACCTCGACAATGAGTACACGGTGGTGACTCTCCGCCGTCGTGTGCAGTCGATCTATCGCCTCAGTAGCAACCGTCACGGCCGTGTTAAAACCGAACGTATAGTCGGTGGCTCCCAAATCGTTGTCGATGGTCTTTGGTACGCCCACGACCGGAAGGCCGATGGCGGCGAGCTTGGTGGCCACGCCCAGCGTGTCTTCGCCCCCGATGACAACGAGTCCTTCGAGACCCAAGCGACCCATTGTGTCGAGAATCCGGCGTTCACCGTTGTCATCTCTATACGGATTGGTTCGGCTGGACCCCAGGATCGTGCCTCCCCGCGGGAGAATGCCACGGACAGCGGCGACGTCAAGTGGCATCGAGTCCCCTTCAAGAGGTCCGCGCCACCCATCACAAAATCCGACAAACTCGTCACCGTAGACCTGGATGCCCTTCCGTACGACAGCTCGGATCACGGCGTTGAGACCGGGGCAGTCCCCACCGCCCGTCAGCACGCCTATCCGCATGGATGGGAGCGTACCCACGACCGGGCCTGGCCGGAGGATCCGACATTTGGCTGTCTCTTCACCTGACGGGGCTCGACTCGCAGGAGGCCAAATTGACCTTGACCCCGAATGTGACCACCTTTTGTGAGAAATTGGCCGTGTCCCACTAGGAGGTGGACATGCCATTCTTCCCTCGAGCGAGTTCCGCCAACGGGCCTGCGCACGGATGCTGACCGGCGAGTCGGTCAAGGATCTGGCCGCCGACCTCAGCATCTCTGACGACACCCTCCATAGGTGACGCGCCGCGACGCCCAGTCGATGCCTGGAAGAGCCCGGGTTGAAGACCTACGGGGCCGACCGCCTGGCCCAGCGCCGGATCAAGGACCTCAGAGATGAGTTCAAGCTGAGTCATAGGTGCGCTTCCTCAATTCCCCGTTCAACGCGTCGAAGCTCAGTCACGCCGTGCCTTTCTTCGCTGTGACCATCAATTCGGTCGTTCGCATTTCCGCGTCCTGGTGGCCCGCCTGTAAACCGCCTGAGACCGAGGAGGATTTCGGGTCTGACTGATAGGGCGCCGAAGGGGTCTGGGACCTCTATCGCACGCCAAACGCTCGCACAGGGTGCAAACGACCCCGGTGCAACCCGCAAGAAATGTCTTAACATCCATCGGGCCAACCTTTGGCGCAAACCATTTCGGGAGCAGACATGAGCTCCGCGCTGTCTCGACTCGGACGTTGGTGCTTCCGACGTCGGCGATACGTACTCGCCACATGGCTGATCGTCATCGTCGTGTTGGCTGTCGTGGCGATCAACGTCAAGCAATCAACCACAGACTCGTTCACCATCCCCGGAACGCAATCCCAGCAGGCGCTCGACCTGCTCGACCAGAAATTCCCGGGTACCGGCGGAGCGCAAGCCCAAGTGGTGTTCTCGGTGCCTGCGCCCAGGTCACTGACTGACGGGACGGAACGTCAGGCGGTGGAGGCAACCGTGTCCGAGCTGCGAACCCTCCCGCAGGTCGTAGACGTGACGGACCCCTACCAGGCGGGAACTGTCTCCAAGGATGGTCGGATCGCCTATGCCGTCGTGGCGTATCCAGTCGCCGTTGGGAACGTCACGTCAAAGGCGCAGAACGCCCTCTTGGACTCCGGGGGGCCCGCCAAGGCAGCCGGGATAACCGTCAACTTCGGAGGACAGGTCGCCCAGGCCAACACGAAAACCGACACGGAGCTGATCGGGATCCTCATCGCGTTCCTGGTCTTGTTGATCGGATTCGGTTCGGTTATCGCCGGCATCTTGCCCCTCCTCTCCGCCATTGCTGGAGTGGCACTGACCAACCTGGCGCTGCTTGCGCTCACGGCAGCAGTAAGCGAGTCCAGCACCACCCCGATCCTGGCCACGATGATCGGCCTGGCCGTTGGGATCGACTATTCGCTCTTCGTCATGAACCGGCACCGACAACAGATCGCTGACGGCATGGAACTCCACGAGTCAGTCGGTCGGGCCGTCGGGACGTCGGGGAGTGCCGTCTGTTTCGCCGGCTTGACTGTCCTCATCGCGCTCGCCGCACTGAGCATCGTCGACATTCCCTTCCTTACCGTTATGGGGCTCTCGGCCGCCGGAGCGGTAGTGGTTGCCGTACTGGCCGCGACGACACTCATGCCGGCACTCCTCGGCTTCACGGGGCACCGGCTCATTGCGTCACGTTGGGCACAACGCAAGATCGCCAAGGGCCAGGCTCCGGGATTTGAGCCACTCTCCTGGCGCTATGTTGTCGCGCTCAAGCGCCAACCAATCCTCGTTGTCCTGGCGGGGATCATTGTGCTCTTGGTTGTGGCGACGCCGTTCCTCCACATGCGACTTGGCCTTCCAGATGCCGGATCGCAGCCGACGAGCCAAACCACCCGACGCGCGTATGACCTCGTGTCAGAGGGTTTCGGTCCCGGAGCCAACGGTCCGCTGTTGGTCGTCGTGTATGCCCCGGGGGGAATCACACCAAGGCAAAAGGAAGCCTTTACGAACTTCTACGACCAACAGGTCGCCCATCTCCCGCCTGACATCGCGGCAATCGGCAAGCCCATCCCCAATCCGGCCGGCGACGTATATCTGGTTGAGGTGATACCGAAAACTGGGCCGAATGACCCCGCCACGACGACCCTTATCAACCGCATCCGCGCCGCGGTCGCCGGAGGCCAAAAAGAGTACGGCCTCGCAACCTACGTCACCGGCCAAACCGCGCTGAACGTGGACATCTCGGCCAAACTGTCATCCGCGCTGCCCGCGTACCTCGCGATCATCATCGTTCTTTGCCTAATCCTGTTGATCCTCGTATTCCGGTCGCTCTTGGTCCCCCTTGCCGCAGTCGTCGGTTATGTGCTCAGTATTCTCGCCGCGCTGGGCGCGGTGACGTTCGTCTTCCAAGAGGGACACCTGGACGGTGTATTCGGCATAGCCAGACCGGGGCCGGTTCTGAGCTTCTTGCCCATCATTCTGCTGGGAATCCTCTTCGGATTGGCCATGGACTACGAGGTCTTCCTCGAGTCCCGGATGCGTGAGGAATCCCTGCACAAAGACCCCACGACTGCTGTCACCGATGGCTACACGGGTAGCGCGAAGGTGGTGGGATCGGCCGCGATCATCATGGTCGCCGTATTCGCCAGCTTTATCTTCTCACCGGACCCGACGACGAAGTCGCTCGGCTTTGCGCTTGCCCTCGGCGTCCTCATCGATGCTTTCGTCATCCGGATGACGGTCGTACCGGCCACCATGTATATCTTCAAGGGTGCGGCATGGTGGTTGCCACATTGGATGCGTAGCGCCTTGCCAGATCTGGATATCGAGGGAAGCAAACTCTCGGAAACGCCACCGGACCCAGCCGTGAAGGAGGTCGCGAAGTTGCAATAGCGTCGTCGCCGGTCGGGCGCACACCAACCAATCAAAGCGCTCTCGCTGATCTCACCAGATCTTCTGACCTTCGCTCAGCGCAGTTTTCCATTGCACGGCAATCGACCGAAACCAGGAGCGCTGCTACTCGCTGGCCGTACGCCGGTCTGCCCGTGGCCCGTCAGCAGCGTTAACGACCACGGTGTGGAAGTCGACGAATTCGAACAGACCATGGTGGGAGAGCTCCCGGCCGTAACCCGAGTCCTTGACCCCACCGAACGGCAGGCGCGGGTCGGATACTGTCATCCCGTTCACGGCCGTATGCCCCGCCTCAATGCTCAGGGCGAATGCCTCCCCGCGCTCGAGGTCAGCGGTCCACACGGCGCTACCCAAACCATAGTTGCTGTCATTGGCAAGCTGGAGCGCCTCCGCACTGTCACGCGCTCGCAACACGGGGACGGCGGGACCGAATACCTCCTCTTGGAGCACCGGCATGCCTGGTCGGACGTGATCGAGGACAGTCGGCTCGTAGAAGAAGCCCGGTCCCGACGGAACACGGCCGCCCGCGAGGATGCGTGCACCCTGGGCCACGGACTCGCGCACTTGACGCTCGACGGCATCGCGCAAGTCCTCTCTGGCGAGTGGCCCCACCGTCACCTCGGGCTCGGTCGGGGGACCAAGTCTCAGATCGCGTACCTGATCAAGCATCTTCCCGACGAAGACGTCGGCAACGGCCTCCTCAACCACGATCCGTTTGGCAGCGATACAGGACTGCCCAGTGTTCTGGAATCGACTGCGCACTGCCCAGGCTGCCGCGGCATCGAGATCGGCGTCTGCGAGCACCACAAAAGGATCGCTTCCCCCGAGCTCCATGACCGTCTTCTTGAGCGCACCGCCCGCAACGGCTGCGACGGACTTTCCTGCCCTGGTGGAACCCGTGAGTGTGACGGCGGCGACGCGATCGTCCTCAATCACCGTTGCCGAGGCTTCGGCCGTGCGCTCGGCGCTCACCACCAGCACGGACAGCACCGCGCTCGGCAAGCCTGCCGAAACCGCGACATTGGCGAGCGCCAATCCGCAACCAGTCGTTGACGGGGCGTGTTTGAGCAGGATCACGTTGCCCGCCGCCAGCGCTGGGGCGAGAGCTCGTACGACCTGCCAATACGGAAAGTTCCACGGCATGATGGCAAAAACGACACCGAGCGGCTGGGGAACGACCTGGCTGCGAAGCGCCTCGGTCTCGAAGACCTCGGCTTCAAGGAATTTCGGACCGTGCTCCGCGTACCACTCGCACGTCCATGCGCACTTCTCAACCTCGGCGCGGCTCTCCAACAGTGGCTTGCCCATCTCCAGGGTCGCGAGCATCGCCAGTTCTTCTTCGCGCCTTCGCAGTTCCTCGGCTAGCCGGCCCAAGCCCTTGGCACGCTGGTCGGGCGACAGATCGCCCCAGCCCTGATACGCCGAACGGGCATCGTCAAGCAGCGCGTCCAGTTGCTCGGGGGTCGTTTCTTCGTACGTATCGAGCGGTTGTCCGGTCGACGGGTCGATCGTCGTGACGGTCATGTGACCTCCCAACTGAAGTCCCTATGCTGTACCTAGGCGCTGACAACACCGGAATCGATCGTCTCCAGGTTGATCGCTGCGAGCACTACAAATGGTCTGTGCGGTCTCAGTTGCCAAGACCCCACGGACCGGTGCCTGACAGATGCCGGGGGGAGATGCGCGTGACGAAGCCTTCGGGCCAATCGTCTCCGGGAGGCGGGAACTGGCCGCCGGTGATGCGGCGTAGCAGGGGTACTGCGCCACCCTCCTCGACGCGGGCGATCCCTTTGATCACGAGGTAGGGGCTGAATCCTTCGAAAGGGACGTCTGCCTCGACGGACAGCGTCACCCGCGGATCACGCCGAATGTTCCTCAGTTTCACGTGGTCCGCGAGATGACCGGCGACGATTTCATCCCCGTCCCAGCCAACATAGATACACGTCACCTGCGGGGTGCCGTCGGGATTGATGGTGGCCAGATGAACGAGCCGGCCGGAAGCAACCGCCGCCCGGGTGGTCTCGTCAAGTCGGATTGGGCCGTCGGCCATGCTGCATCCTCCCGTCTGGCCACCCTATGCCGTGGCAGATTTGCTCGCCGCTGTGGACTCTCTGGCCGTTCGTCGGGGCGACCGAGCCCGCGGCGAGGCGATCAGGTCTTCTTCCGCTCAATCGTCTAGCGTGACCCACCCAGGTGCAGCGGCCGACACACCATGAGTACGGCCGACGCCGGGAAGTGACCTGGTCGCTGGACCTCTTTTCATGATGAGCGAACTCGGACGTGGGTTGGGAGACGAGACGGCCCTCGCCATCACCGGCACTGAGGGTCGACCGACACCTGAGGCAATCCGGGAGGCGGTACGGACCTGGGTACGTGCCAACTGGGACCCGGAGCGCTCGCTTGTGGAGTGGCGCCAGAAGCTGGCTATGGCCGGTTGGGCGGCCCCGTCTTGGCCACTTCGTTGGTACGGCCAAGAACTGCCGACGTGGTCTGACGACGTCGTACGACACGAATTGTTGAACTCCGGCGCCGTCGGCATCCCAATCGGCAGCGCGGTCACGCTGGCCGCTCCAACCATCCTGGCCCACGGTCCCGATTCGCTGCGGGAACGGTTCCTTCTCCCGATTCTCACCGGCGAAGAGACGTGGTGCCAGCTCTTTAGCGAACCGGCCGCCGGCTCGGACCTCGCCGGACTCATCACCCGAGCCGAACTCGACGGGGAGGAGTGGGTGATCGACGGGCAGAAGGTGTGGAACACCAGCGCGCATCATGCTGACTTCGGCATGTTGATGGCGCGGACCGACTGGGGCGTTCCCAAGCATAAAGGACTGACGTACTTCGTCCTGCCAATGCACCAACCTGGTGTCGAGGTACGACCCTTGCGACAAATGAACAATTACGCGTCGTTCAACGAAGTCTTCCTCACCGATGCGCGCATTCCTCGCTCCTTTGTCGTTGGAGCGGTCGGTGAGGGGTGGCGGGCTGCCCTCACCACCTTGGCCTTCGAGCGTCGATTCGGTGCCATACCTCCACCTCGGTACACCAGAAGCCATGGACGAGCCGTGAACGAGGCGCTCGTGGAGTCTCAAGAGCACTTCAAGACGTACAAATGGTATCCCCAGCGCGCTGGCAGAGTTGACCTGGTCGTTGATCGGGCGCGCTCTACGGGTTCGAACACCGACCCGATCGTTCGTCAGGAGATCGCTCGACTTATCTGTATGCACCGGTCCAGCGGATGGACGGCGGAGCGTGCTCAAGCTACGCGCGCCCTCGGACGCAGGCCCGGTCCGGAGGGCTCGATCGGCAAGCTCGCAACCAGCCTCATTGCCCGTCAGGCAGCCAAAGTGCACTCGATGATCGCTGGCGCCGAAGGACTCTTGAGCGGTCCGGATAGCCCGGTGGACGGCCTCATTGCTGAGATCTTGGTTTCGGTTCCCGCCCAATCGATTGCTGGCGGTACCGACGAGATCCAGCGCAACATTCTGGGAGAGAAGGCCCTCGGACTTCCACGCGAGCCATCCGTCGACCAGGCTCGGCCGTTTCGCGACATACCTCGAAATGGTTGAGGCAGTCTCGTTTGTGTCGCACTGCAATACGACCGGCTCCGATGATCACTAGCGACCACAGGGGAGATTGTGGGCGAACGATCGCTAATTCCACGGAAGGGCTGCGCGCATCCGCCAGTAGCTGAATGAGTCCTGGTGGATCGAGTCGAGCTGCTCTGTTAGTTGCGGGTCGAGTCGGAGGGCGAGGGAGTCGAGGTTGCTCTCCACCTCTTTCACGCTGGCAGCGCCGCTGAGGACGACGTCCGCCCATGGCTGGGCGAGTACCACCGCGAGCGCCAACGCGTCGGGGGTGCTCCGGGCGTGAGAAGCGGCGTCGGCGAGCTCCGCCACATCGCCACGGGCGGTGAGGCGGCCGTTGGCGAGGGGCTCTTTGACGATCACACCCATTCCCTCTGCGTGGGCCGCTTTGAGCGCAGAGCCGGCACCCCGTTCGAGCAGGTTCCACGTCGCCTGCACAGTGTCGAAGCCGCCGACCTCAAGGGCCCGCTCGATCGTCTGTGCTTGGCTGGGGCCAGTCACCGTGAGTCCGATCGATATTCCGCTGGCCCGCACCCGGGCCAGCTCATCGAGCACGGCGCGGTCCTCGAGCACCCCGCTCTCGAGGGTGGCGGAGTGGATTTGGTAGAGGCCCAGATTCGGCCCTAGCAGTTCCCGGCTCTCCGCCAGCTGGCGACGAAGCGCCCCAACGGACAAATCCTTCACCTCGTTCACAGGGGCGTCCACCCGCCAATCCGCCACATAGGTGTAGCCCCACTTGGAACCGACGCTGATCTCGCCAGGTCCCACTCCGCGCCGCTCCAGCCAGGCCGCCAAGAACGCCTCGGCCAGGCCGTACGAGCGCGCCGCGTCGAAGTAGCGCACTCCCCGCTCGTAGGCGGCGTCCAGAACCGAGTGGGTCAATCGTTCCAACGACGCCACCGGCGTGCGTCCGGCGAGATCCGACGCGTGCCCGAGGTTGATATAACCGGGCCGGCCGAGCGCCGCCAGCCCGAGCCCTATTCGGCTGACCGCCAGACCCGAGCTACCTAGAATCGTGGGCACCGGCACTCCGATTCTCTTCTTGAACCACAACTTCCGCGGTCGCATTGGTGATTCCGGCAAGGACCGCTGCCTGGACCCCCGGATCGGCAAAAAGGCTTGTTACAGCACGCGTGCCAACGCGATCGGACGAGTCGGCGACGGCAGCGGCTACTAGGTCAGAGTGGCCAACATCGATCCAGACAGGATGGATATACGAAGACCGGGTGACGGACGGTGTGTCGCCCAGCAACGTCGCCGCAGCACCGACGGCGAGACGCTCCCGCGATCTCGCCGATACGTCCGCCGGGGGTTCGGCTCCGGCGAGCACCGCAACTGCCGCAACCGTCGCGCCCCAGGTGCGGAACACCTTGGCACTCGCTGGCGTTTCGGTATGCGCATGAAGGTAGGCGTTCACCGCGGCACTTGTCACGTGATGCGTTCCGTGTTCACTTGTTGCAGCAAAGATCGGCTGCGCATCGTTGACCGCCGCACTTACAAGTGCAGCCACAATCTTGGCTGTCACCTGGTCGTGAACTGTGACGATGTGAGGGACGTGTTCCTTGCCGATAAAATGAAACGTGATGGTCGAACCGCGTATATCGACGTGGTTCCGCCGAAGCGTTGTAAGTCCGTAGGTGTGATTGTCTCGGGCATACCGGTCATTGCCAACGCGAAGCAGCCCCCGATCCAAGAGCCTGACCATGGCAGCGGTCACAACACGTGCGCCGAGTGGATCTCGGCGGTATCCAGCGATGTCGCGCGCAACCTGAAGGCGTAGCGCAGGAATGGCCGCAGCGAACAGCGTCATGCGGGCGAACTTGTAGTCGTTGGCAAGATCTCGGGCCGCCGGAGAGTATCGGTACTGCGTCCGACCGCGCTGATCGACGCCTGTCGCCTGTACTGATGTATGGGCGTCGGCGGATGCCCACACGTCTACCCACGCGGGTGGAATCACCAGGCGCCGCAATCGTTCAAGGACAGCCGGGTCGTCCACTGAACCGCCGGCCTCGTCGACCCACTTGTCGGGTCGAACGGTGATTCGGTGGAACCCGGGCGGGCGGAAGGCCCTGGGCGTTGGCAGCGTCCGGCTGCGGGAGCCCCTCACTTCCCTTGAGCGTTCCGGTCGGCTGCCACCGCTACGAGACTCTCAGCCCTCAGAAGGTGAGAACGATCCGAACCCGGCGCGAGCCCGAGACGCACTCGCGGTAGACATATCCAACATCGTAAACGTCGAACGTCTGGCCGACCAGTGCAGCCCTGTGCAGCCCTGTCCGTTCTCGGCTGACCCGGTCCTTCGCCCCGATTGATCCAGAACCGTTTTAACCCTAGACGAGTCTTCCCGTTCCAACGTTGAGTCGGTACGAACGCCGGTAACCCACTCGACTCGACAGACGTCTGCTATTCGGCCAGCAGTTGTTCCTTTGCCACTTGGATGGCCGATTCCTTCTCAGACGTGAGCGGCTGTGGTGACAGTGCCATGGCCTCGATGCTCCGCACGATCATCCCTGCCACGAGAGCGCGCGCGACCTGCTTGTCATCGGCGGGAATGACGAACCAGGGTGCCCATTTGGTGGATGTCGCAGTCATGACCTCCTCATACACCGACTGATACTCGGCCCAGTAGCTTCGCTCCGCAAGGTCTGCCGGGGAGAACTTCCAGCGCTTCGTTGGGTCGTCCAACCGGTCCAGGAGCCGCCGGCGCTGCTCCTCTTTCGACAGGTGCAGAAAGAATTTGACGACCTGGGTCCCGTTGCGATCGAGGTGACGTTCGAAGGCGTTGATGTCGTCATGGCGGCGTCGCCAGAATGACGCCGGCCGCGGCTTTCCACTGCCGTTGGATTGGGAGGAGAGTCGGTCAGGATGGACGCGTACCACCACCACATCTTCGTAGTAGGAACGATTGAAGAGCCCGATGTAGCCGCTGGGTGGCAGGTGGATGGCGGACCGCCAGAGGAAGTCGTGGGCGAGCTCTTCCCTTGACGGTTCCTTGAAGGACGTCACCACACACCCCTGGGGGTTCACCCCCGACATCACGTGCTTAATGGTGCCGTCCTTGCCAGCGGCGTCCAGGCCCTGCAAGACGACCAAGAGGGCACGGCTGCCCGTCGAGTACAGCATCTCCTGGGCGTCTGCCAGCTCTGTGGTGAAGCGGTGCAGATCCCGGTCTGCTCTCTTGTGACCCAGTAATCGAGTACCGGAAGTCATCCGAGCCCCCAGGCGTGCCTGCTTCCCCGGAGCAACTCGAAGTTCCTCCCACAGAGCGGGATCGAGTCGCACCGTGCACACTCTAGAGAACCGAAGCCCACCCTATTGCTGAACGAAGCTGCCTCAACAGCGGGTGGAGGCTCGCCCCGCGCTCGCGAACCAGGCCACAGTGAGCAACATCAAGGACGGTGGCGTTGCTGGCCCCGCGTTCTTCGACGACGTTGCCCGCCTCGGGCGGGCGGTGCTCGAATCGCCGAAGCGTCACGCCGCACCGATGCCGCCGACGCTGACCCGCCGCCCCGTCGTATTACCCGTAGCCTCTGGGCTCGGACGCTCCTCCACCGGGCCGACACACCGGCCGATCGTGGTTCGGGCAACCCCGGCCTTGATCGACCACGCCTCGACTTGCGGCTGGCGGACACCCCCGGAGAACCACATTGGCCGCCCGATGGCGGGAAGTGACCGAAGGAGTGCCCGATCCAATCAGGACAGTCGGAGCTCGTCCGGGTTCCGGTGGGCCATCGTCTGTGCGTTGATCACCGGCTGCGGCGCTCACCAATTCCCCCAAGGTGCGAGGGGGTAGACGGCTTCAACGTCATTTCTGCAGATCAGCCTCGGAGGAACAGACACAAGTGTTGTCCGCGTCGTCCGCTCGGTAGCGACCGGTCGGCAACTGGAATCGCGATTCAATTTGTCAAGTATCGCAGCCGAAACGCCGATTTCCAACAAATGGAAGAGGTCGAAGACAGGAGAACCGCGGGAACGAGCGGCCGGCGGTCGCTCCCCGATTTTGCGGTCGTCTTTTACCTGGGCGCAACGGCGCTGCTGGCCGCCTACGCCGTCACGTTCTTTACTCCTCACACGGGTCACATTTGGTCCTTGATCGACAACCAGGTGGTCGATGCCTTCGAGATCGTGTTGGCGCTCGGCTGTCTGGCTCGTGCGCGGACCCGACGACCCCGGCGCTCC